>QCSV01000015.1 GCA_003211415.1 Prochlorococcus sp. AG-670-M15
TTTATTCACCACAATAAGAAACGATAATAAAAAGATAGATATTAGTTTTAAGATTCCTGATAGAGTTCTTACTGGTTCAAAATACGATATCGATATAATTCTAAATAAGCCTCTTGAAGAAGTGATTATTGCTGGAGCTATAAAACCTCATCAAGTTAATTCATTGTTTGAACAAGAAATGTTATTGGAACCATTGGCGTCTGGAGGGATTTTTAAAATTACAAGAGCCCCTTCAAAACCAGGAATGCAAATTTGGTCAGGAATCATAGCTCATCCTGAGGGGATGATTACTTTCACAAAGAGCATTGATATTGTTGATGAGATGTAGCCTAAGCGTCGTTTAACGCAGCCACACCTGGTAAAGTTTTACCTTCTAAAAGTTCCAAACTAGCCCCACCTCCGGTAGATATATGAGACATTTTCTCAGCTAATCCTGCTTTTTCAACTGCTGCAACTGAATCTCCACCACCAATTATTGTACAAACTTCAGAAAAAGCACTTAAGTCCGCAAGAGTCGTAGCTATTGCATTTGTACCATCTGCAAATTTATCAAATTCAAAAACTCCCATTGGACCATTCCAAATAATTGTCTTACATTCTGCAAGAGCATTCTGAAAAACTTTAATGGAATCTGGACCAATATCTAGACCCATCCAATTCCCACTAATTGCATCAATTTGAGATATTTTACTATTGGCGTCAGGAGAAAATTCATCAGCCAAAACAACATCGGTGGGTAATAATAACTCTACTCCTTTTGCTTTTGCTTTTGCTTCTAAATCTTTAGCAAGCTCGAGTTTATCTTCTTCTACAAGGCTCTTTCCGACATCTAAACCTCTAGCTTTATAAAAAGTGAAAATCATACCTCCACCAATCATGATTTTGTCACACTTATCTAGTAAAGAATCAAGTACTCCTATTTTGCTACTAACCTTTGATCCTCCAACTATTGCTGCCAATGGACGATTTGGGGAATCTACTGCTCCTTGTAGGTATTTCAATTCTTTTTCTAAAAGGAATCCAGCTACTGAGGGACTTAAATAATTTGTAACACCCTGAGTTGAAGCATGCGCTCTATGAGCAGCACCGAAAGCATCATTTACATACATATCTGCATGTGATGCTAATTTTTCAGCAAACTCCAGGTCGTTCTTTTCCTCTTCACCAAAAAAACGAACATTCTCAAGTAAAAGAACATCTCCATTAGATAAGCTATTTGATTGTATAACTGCATCATCACCAATACAACTGTTAGTAAGAGCAACATTTTGCCCCAACAATTCACTTAATCTTGCTGCTACTGGAGTTAATCTCATTTTTTCATTTACCTGACCCTTTGGTCTACCAAAATGAGCAGCTAAAATGACTTTTGCAGAATGATTAATAAGATATTCAATAGTTGGGATCGCTGCACGAATACGCGTATCGTCGGTTATTTGACCGTCTTCATTTAATGGAACATTAAAATCTACTCTTACAAGAACTTTTTTTCCTTCTAAATGTGTCTTATCAAGACTGGAAAGAGATAATTTTGACATTAAACAAGCTATATTTATAATCTCAAGACCCTAACGTTAATTTGGGCTTATTGGGTTAAAAAGTAGTTACTGTTACCTATGCCTTAATAAATTTTAAGAATTAACGATTATAAAAATTTTTAGTTATTAAATTTATACTAAAATTTAGAAGTAAATACTTTTGAAACTTATAAAAACTAAAAGGAATACAAAATTTTATTTGATTTATTGAAGTGGACATACCCAAAATCCAATGGTACCCAGGCCATATCGCAAAAGCAGAAAAGAAATTATCTGAAGTTATCAATAAAGTAGATTTAGTTATCGAAGTGAGAGATGCACGAATTCCTTTGTCAACAGGACATCCACACTTAAATAAATGGATAAATAATAAAAAACATATTCTTGTTATTAACAGATCAGATATGATCTCCCCGAATACAATCAATAGTTGGAATAAATGGTTTAATTCTAAAGATCAATATCCTCTTTGGTGTGATGCTAAAAGAGGAATAGGGATTAAAGAAATTTGTAAGTCAGCCAAAGATTCTAGGTCGTCAATCGACGATAGAAGACTCTCTAGAGGAATGCGAATTAGGCCAATTAGAGCCCTTACACTTGGTTTTCCAAACGTAGGAAAGTCGGCATTAATTAATAGAATCGCAAAAAAAAGAGTTGTAGATAGCGCTAGGAAAGCAGGCGTGACTCGTAATTTAAGATGGATAAAATTAGAAAGTGGTATAGATCTGCTAGATGCTCCTGGTGTTATACCTCCAAATTTAGAAGATCAAAAATCAGCACTTAATCTTGCACTGTGTGACGATATTGGAGAAGCTGCTTATGAAATAGAGAGTGTCGCAATTGGATTTATCAAAATTATATCCACTCTCAACAAAGATAAGAATGCGAATATCTCAGTTAAACAAATATCTAATAGATATGGAGTTGATATTACTAAAGGCTTTAAGAGTCCTTCTGCTTGGATCGACGAAGCAGCTTCAAAACATACCTCTGGCGATAAAAGGAGAATGTCTCATAAGTTATTGGAAGATTATAGAAATCAAATGCTGGGTAAAATTGCTTTAGAAGTCCCACTATGGAATTAAATAATCAAAATTCTTTCGGCATTGGAGAAGGTGAGCTTATAGAAATTATTTATGAGCTACCTCTTCCTATGAGGCTAGACAGATGGTTGGTAAGTAAAAGGCCAGAACAAAGTAGAGCAAGAATTCAACATTTTATAAATTCAGGTTTAGTACTTGTAAACTATAAGACTGCGAAAGCAAAGACCCCATTAAAAAATGGCGACAATATTCAAATATGGATGCCTCCTCCAGAACCTCTTATTTATTTGAAACCTGAAAAAATGGATTTAAATATCCTTTTTGAAGACGAGCACATCATAGTAATTAATAAACAATCAGGACTAATTGTTCATCCAGCCCCTGGACACAAATCTGGAACTTTAGTGAATGGATTACTTTTTCACTGTAAAGATCTACCTGGAATTAATGGGAAACTAAGACCTGGGATTGTTCACAGATTAGATAAAGATACCTCCGGATGTATGGTTGTTGCAAAAAGCCAAGAGGCATTAGTAAATCTCCAGAAACAAATTAAAGAAAAAATAGCATCACGCGAATATATTGCAGTAATTCATGGAGCACCGAATTCTGAAGAAGGCCAAATAGTGGGAAACATTGGCAGAGATAAATTAAATAGATTGAAATATAAAGTAGTTGAAGAAACTTCAGGAAGGTATGCCTGTACCTATTGGAAATTAGAAGAAAGATTTGGCAATTACTCATTAATGAGTTTCAAACTAGATACGGGGCGAACGCATCAAATAAGAGTACATTGCGCTCACATTAATCATCCAATTGTGGGTGATCCGTTATATGGAAGATGTAAAAAACTACCATGTAAATTAGATGGCCAAGCTTTACACGCCATTAAGCTTGGACTTATACATCCAATAAATGGTAAAGAAATGATATTTGAATCAGAATTACCATTAGATTTTCAAAAATTACTAAGTGTTCTTAAAATTAAATAAGATTTAAAGAGGAATTTAGAAGCGATTTTGTATACGTGTTTTGAGTTTTAGTGAATATTGTGGAACTTTCTCCTTCATCAACTATCTTTCCGTGATTCATAACTAGCAACCTATCACAAAATCTTTTAGCAATGCCCAAATCATGAGTAATAAAGATAATCGTTAAATTCATTTTTTCTTGCAAGACTCTAAGTAATTCAAGAATCTCTATTTTTACTGAAGCATCCAACATATTAACGCTCTCATCACAAATCAAAATTTTTGGTTTCAACAATAGCGCTCTGGCTAATGAAATTCTTTGCAATTGACCACCAGATAATTGGCTAGGATAAGAATTAAAAAAATCATTATTTAAGGGAAGATTCAAATTTCTAAACATTAATTTTATTTCTTTTTCGATTTTTCTTTTATCTGAAATTTTTTGAATAAAAAATATATCTTCCAAAAGACTTTTAATTGTCATTTTCGGGTTCAAACTTGAAAAAGGATCTTGAAAAATAATTTGCACTTTATTGTTCTTTTTAAAAGATTTATTTTTTTTCGATGCATGATTTTTATCATAAATTTTGATTTCACCACCTCTTACTTTAAGAAGTCCAATTAAAGCCCTACATAATGTACTTTTACCACTCCCTGAAGAACCAACTATTCCAAGAGTCTCATTCTCATATAACTTGAAACTAACTTCATTTAAAGCCTTATTCCATTTATTAACGAAAATTGAAGAATTTAATTTATACCAATGTCTTAGGTTATTTACCTCTAGAACGACCTGATCTCGGGCATTATTTTTAGTATTTGGTTCTAATACTATTTTTGAAGCATTTACTAACTTTTTCCCGATATCTGATTTTGGTGATTGAAAAATATCTAATATATTCCCTTTTTCAACAATCGATCCCTTTTCAATTATTGCAACTTTTTTACACCACTTTGCTGCAAGATTAATATCATGACTAATCAAAATTAAAGTTGTATCAAATTCATTACATAGATGAATTATTTCTTGCATAATTTCAAAACTTGTTTTGGTATCTAAGCTTGTTGTAGGTTCATCAGCTATTAATAATTTAGGTTTCAAAGCAAGTGCCATTGCTATAGAAACTCTCTGTCTCATTCCGCCGCTAAATTGATGTGGGAAAGAATCAAGTCTACTTTCTTCAATTCCGACTTTTTGAAAAACTTCACTTACTAATTTTTTAATAGCTAAAGATGATTTAGTTTGATCATGTGTTTTAAATAATTCATATAAATGATCCCCAACTCGCATTAGCGGATTAAGTTTTTTTATAGAGTCTTGATAAATAAATCCAAAATTCTTTCTTCTAAATAATTGTGCATCTTTGTTGTTTATTTTCCTAGGATCTACATTAGAAATCGATAGATACCCTTTAGAAGTGGCCTTTGCAGGCAATATATTTACTAATGTTTTTGCAAAAGTGGTCTTTCCACATCCAGAAGGTCCTATTATGGCCAAATGATCTCCACTATCTATTTCCAAATTAAAATTTTTGATAATAGGTTGCTGTTTTAGACCATATTTAACAGTAAGATTTTTAACTACAATAATTTTTTCTTTATTTTTTTCCATGATTTATAGCAAATTTTTCTAGACATAAATAAAATACATCTAAAGCAATATAAAATGTCCGAGGCAGCTGCAAATTCAAAAGAAAAAAACGAAATTGAAGTTTCCAAAACTATTTTGCCTGAAAATAAAAAATATGAAAGTGAATCTTTGAATTATCAAATAAACATTCCCGATTGGCTTCTTAAAGATATTCATAATTTTGAAAAATCAAATAAAGAAAATGATGAGAATCAAAACCTTATAGTAAAGGCTTTTAAACTTGCTTATAAAGCTCATGATGGACAATTCCGTGCTAGCGGCGAGCCATACATTATCCACCCGGTTGCTGTTGCAAATCTCCTTAAAGAAATAGGTGCTAGTTCATCTGTTATTGCTGCAGGCCTTTTACATGATGTAGTTGAAGATACTGGCATTGATTTATCTGAAATAGAAACAAATTTTGGATTAGAAGTCAAAATACTTGTAGAGGGTGTAACAAAATTAGGCGGCATTCACTTTAACAACAGGACTGAAGCACAAGCTGAAAATCTTAGGAAAATGTTTTTGGCTATGGCCAGCGATATCAGAGTTGTCTTAGTTAAACTTGCAGATCGACTTCATAACATGAGAACAATTGAATGGCTAAATGATGAGAAAAAACTAAGAATAGCGAGAGAAACAAGAGAGATTTATGCACCATTAGCTAATCGACTAGGAATAAACAGATTTAAATGGGAATTAGAAGATTTAGCTTTTAAATTCCTAGAGCCTAAAGAATATCTAGATCTTAAAGATCAAATCGCCGTTAAAAGAAGTGATAGAGAAAAAAGATTAAAAGTAACTTTGAATCTTATGAAGGAAAACTTGAATTCAGCGGGTTTGAAAAATTTTGAAATAACAGGAAGGCCAAAACATCTTTATGGCATCTGGAGCAAAATGGAAAGACAACAAAAGCATTTTCACGAGATTTATGATGTTGCTGCCCTAAGAATTATCGTGGACAATTCAGATAGTTGTTATCGAGCTTTAGCAGTTGTTCATGATACTTTCAAACCAATTCCAGGTAGATTTAAAGACTATATAGGATTACCAAAACCCAATGGATATCAGTCCTTACACACTTCTGTGATTGGCAGACATCGACCTATTGAAGTTCAAATTAGAACTACTTCGATGCATCAAATTGCTGAATATGGTATTGCCGCTCATTGGCAATATAAAGAGGGTGGTTCTCCTGCTAAAAGTAATGCCGAGAGATTTAATTGGCTAAGACAATTAGTAGAATGGCAACAAGAAGGTAATGAAGGGGATCATAATGATTATTTAGCTTCAATTAAAGAAGATTTATTTGATGAAGAAGTATTTGTAATCACTCCAAAAGGAGATGTTGTTGGTTTAAGGAAAGGATCTACCGCGATAGATTTCGCCTACAGAATCCATTCTGAAGTTGGAAATCACTGTAATGGAATAAGAATTAATGAAAAGCTTTCTCCATTATCTACAGCACTTCAAAATGGTGACTTCATAGAAATTTTGACAAGTAATAATGCTACTCCAAGCTTGGATTGGCTGAACTTTGTAGTTACGCCAACTGCTAAAAATAGAATTCGCCAATGGTATAAGAAAAGCCATCGTGATGAAACGATTAAAAGAGGTAGAGATTTACTTGAAAAAGAAGTAGGAAGAAACGGTTTTGAAGCATTACTTTCTAGTGAAGCCATGAAAAAAGTTGCAAATCGATGCAATTTAAAAACTACTGAAGACCTTCTTGCATCTCTTGGTTTTGGTGGTTTAACTTTGCATCAAATATTAAACAGACTAAGAGAAGAAATAAAATTACAGACAGAAGATATAAAAAATGATTCTGACTCTGAAATAGCAAAATCTCTTAAAAGTAATAATAATTTATCTACTAATCAATCTAATACAGCAGCTAAATCACCAATTTCCGGGATAGAAGGTCTTGATTACAGAATAGGTAAATGCTGTTCCCCACTCCCAGGCGAGGATATTATCGGAACTGTGTCGCTCGGCAACCATGGGATAACTATACATAGGGAAGATTGTGAAAATGTAATACCAATTCCAATAGAGAGAAGATTACCTGTCGGTTGGAATCAAGATAATAAAACTGGCGATAATAAGTTTCCAATTCAGCTACGAATAGAAGTAATTGATCGAGTTGGAGTTCTTAAAGATATTCTTATGCGGTTATCTGATAAAGGTATAAACGTTAGTGATGCCAATGTTAAAACTGCTTATGGTAAACCAGCTGTTATAAATCTTTGTGTAGGTCTTGAAAGTTATAATCAACTTCACAAAACAATTGAACAAATTAAATCAATGGCAGATGTTTTAGATATTGCCAGAGTTGGACAAAGTTAATTTTAAAATCAGATCAATCTATCTTTTACTTTTTATCTTGTAGATAAAGAAAACAGTACTGCCGCAAATCAAAGCTAATAAAATACCTACACAAGATGAACCTAAGAGTAATTTTAAGGAAAAAATTCTACCTTGTTTCCATAAGTCATCAATAACTAAACTTTTTTCAAGAATTTTATTAGAAGGATTATTTAAAAAAATCGAACCAACTTTATAGTTAAAATAATAAAGTGGAATATAAGTAAAAGGGTTGCTGATCCAGGTACCAATTGCAGCTAGAACAATATTTCCCTTAGCTATTTTCGCAAAAAATACTCCCATTAAAGTCTGAAACCCAAAAAATGGAAAGCAACCACTAAATACCCCTATAGCTAAACCTTTAGCATTAAAGAAAGGACTTCCATTCTGACTCCTAAATAATGATAGAATTTTCTTATAGGTAATATCTCTTTTAAATCTCATTCAGAAAGAAAATTTCAAAATTAAATTCTTGATAATCTTACTTAATTATCCATAACAAAGCGAGAGATGGATTCGATAGTTACTACAGAAGATACGATAGCCGCAATTGCTTCAGCTATAAGTATTGGGAAGGGAGGAGTTGCGATAATAAGAGTATCAGGGAAAGACGCAATAAATTCTTGCAAAAAGATTGTTCAAACTAAATCTAAATATGCATGGAAATCACATAGAGTTTTTCGTGGTTTTATTCAGGAAAATAAACAAAATAAATTTATAGATGAGGTTTTAATTTTAGTGATGAAATCCCCAAATAGCTTCACAGGAGAGGATGTAGTTGAACTTCATTGCCATGGCGGAATTATCATAGTAAATAAAGTTTTAAAGATATTATTATCTAGTAATTCTAGAGTTAGACTTGCAAACCCAGGAGAATTTAGTCAAAGAGCTTTTCTTAATGGGAAAATAGACCTTACTCAAGCCGAGTCGATTAATCAATTAATTAATGCAAGCAATACCAGATCAGCCGAGTTAGCCTTTAGCGGTGTTCAAGGAGAAATAAAGAAAAAAATTGATGATATTAAAAATGACCTTATAAATCAACTTTGCGAAATAGAAGCGAGAGTTGATTTTGAAGAAGACTTCACAGATTTTGATTACACCAAATATCTTAAAAACATTAAAAAAGTCAAAGAAAAAATAGAATTACTAATAGAAAATGCAAAAAGAAATTCATATATTCACAATGGAATATCCATTGCGCTTATAGGTAAAACAAATGTTGGCAAAAGCTCTTTATTAAATTTGCTTGCAAAAAAAGAGAAAGCAATCGTAACTAATATTCCTGGAACAACTAGAGATGTTATTGAAGTTAATTTAACTATTAATGATATTCCAATGAAAATAATTGATACTGCTGGCATAAGAGAAACTCATGAACAAATTGAAAGTATTGGAATTAAAAAAAGTTTTGGGAAAATAAAAGAGTCAGATTTTATAATTTATATTTATAGTCTTGAAGAAGGATTTAATGAAGAAGACAAAAAAATAATACAAGAAATTCCCAAAGAAAAATTAATTACTATTTTGGGCAATAAAAAAGATTTAATTGATTGCAAAAATATTAATTCAGATGAGTTAAAAAACACAATTCTTATGAGTATTAAGAATAATGATGGTGAAAGATTATTAATAGACACAATTATAAAAAAATGCGGATTAAAACAAGTAGAAAATATCAATATATTTTTAAACGAAAGACATCTAACAAATTTGTCTGCTTGCTTATCTAATTTAAATGATACTGATCAAATAATTGAAAATAAATTGCCATTTGATTTGTTATCAATTGAGCTGAGAGATGGAATTCAAAACTTATCTAAAATAACTGGTCAAGAATTAACAGAGGAACTTCTAGATAATATTTTTTCTAAGTTTTGTATTGGTAAATAAATTTGAGTTAAATTACATAGTGATATATAGTTGATTCTCTAACTTCAGTTTAATTTTTATTAATTAATTATTTCTTAGTTTAGTGGATTTAAATACTCCAATAATAAGTAAAATCATTGATAATTGGATCGATGAAGATATAGGTAGGGGAGATCTTACAAGTTCCTCTATTACAGAAGAGAATGGTAATGCATATTGGATTGCAAAAGAAGAGGGTATATTCTGCGGGGTTGAAATTATAAAAGAAATTTTTAGAAAAATTGATTTAAAAATCAGTCCAAAATTTAATATCTCTGATGGAGATCAATTTGTTAAAGATCAAAAACTCTTAGAAATATATGGGCCTTCAAAAAGTTTGCTAGCTAGTGAAAGAGTAAGCTTAAATATAGCAATGCATTTATCTGGAATATCAACATACACAAAGAATCTTGTAAATAAGTTAGAAGGTACAAATATAAAATTAGCAGATACTAGGAAAACGACTCCTGGCTTAAGAATATTTGAAAAATATGCATTCAAATGCGGAGGTGGAGTCAATCATAGAATGGGATTATACGATGCAGCTATGATAAAAGAAAATCACATTGCATGGACAGATAATCTTAATAATGCAGTAAAAAAAATTCGACTAAATTCGCCTTTTACAACTCATATCATAATTGAAGCTGAGAATATCGAACAGGCAAAAGAAGCAGTATTAGCAGGAGCAGATAGTGTCTTATTGGATGAACTTAGCCCTGAAATAATCAAAAAAAACGTTCAAGAATTAAGAGATTTATCAATGAATAGCTTAAAAAAAGAAGTAAATAAAAATTTGATAATAGAAGTTTCTGGAATTAACCCTGAAGAAATTAGTAAATATCTAATAAAAGGTATTGATTTGATTTCAACAAGTTCTTCAATCACCAAAAGTAATTGGATTGATTTGAGTATGCGTTATATTAATTAATTATATAGATAAATAATTGAATAATTAATGCTAATCATTTTTAAAGAATTAACAAAACAATTTGAACAATCTCTTTTAGATAGTCTTAAAAAAAATGATAAAAAAGGAGAATTCGAAATTCTTCGAAAAAATTTAATTACACAATCATCAAAAGAGGAATTTGGTGATTATCAATGTAATGTTTGTTTAAGTTTATCTAAAATATATAAAAAGAACCCAAGAGATATTTCTAATGATTTTATTAACCTTTTAAATAAAAATATAAGCATATCAAAATTATGTAAGAGTCTAGAAATAGCTGGACCTGGATTTATAAATATAAAATTAAAAGATGAGGTTCTAATTAATGAAATTAAGTCAAATATTCAATGCAATAGGGCTGGCATACCTCTAATTAGAAAAGATTTAGATAGTGGTATGTCCAATAAAGTTATTGTAGATTTTTCTAGCCCTAATATTGCTAAAGAAATGCATGTAGGTCATTTAAGATCAACAATAATAGGTGACTCAATATCTAGAATTTTCGAGTTAAGAGGTTATGAAGTATTAAGACTCAATCATGTTGGTGATTGGGGAACACAATTTGGCATGCTTATTACTCAGCTCAAAGATTTATATTCAAATGATCTAGAAGAAATAGGAAAGATCAAAATAAGTGATTTAGTTGAATTTTATAAAGAATCAAAAAAAAGATTTGATAACGAATCTGAATTCCAAAAAAGATCTAGAGAGGAAGTAGTTAAGTTACAAAGTGGAGATATTAAATCGATTAAAGCTTGGAAATTATTATGTGATCAATCAAGGAAAGAATTTGATGAAATCTATAAAAATTTAAAAATAAAAATAGAAGAAAGAGGTGAATCTTTTTATAATCCCTTCTTAAAATCAGTTATTGATGATTTGAATTTAGAAAAAATATTAGTAGAAGATCAAGGAGCAAAATGTGTATTTTTAGATGGGATGACTAATAAAGAAGGCAAACCTTTACCGCTAATTATTCAAAAAAAAGATGGGGGTTTTAATTATGCCACTACAGATCTTGCTGCTATAAGATACAGATTCAATAAACCTCCTAATGGCGATGATGCTTCAAGAATTATTTATGTAACTGATCATGGGCAAGCAAATCATTTTGCTGGAGTTTTTCAAGTTGCAAAAAAAGCAAAATGGATCCCAGAAAATTGTCAAGTAGACCATGTCCCTTTTGGGTTAGTTCAAGGAATTGATGGCAAAAAACTAAAGACAAGAGAAGGTGAAACAATACGCCTAAAAGATTTATTAAATGAAGCAGTTAGAAGAGCAAAAGAAGATTTATTGAAAAGACTAGAAGATGAAGATCGTTATGAGACCGAAGAGTTTATTGCAAATACTTCAAGAATTATTGGATTAGGAGCTGTTAAGTATGCAGATTTAAGTCAAAATAGGATTACCAATTATCAATTTAGTTTTGATAAAATGCTTTCCCTAAATGGTAATACTGCTCCTTATTTGTTATATACACTTGTAAGAATTTTAGGAATTAAAAGAAAAAATAATTTTTTTTATGACTCTAAAGATTTTCAGTACGTAAATTATGAACATAAATCTGAGTGGAAACTTATCAGAAAATTACTTAAGTTCGATGAAGTCATAATTTCTATTGAAAAAGACTTAATGCCAAATAGATTATGCAATTATCTGTTCGAGCTATGTCAGACTTTTAATAGATTCTATGATCAAGTTCCAATCCTTAAAGAAGAAAAAAATATAAAAATTTCTAGGCTTAATTTATGTGACCTAACTGCAAAAACACTAAAATTAAGCTTAGAGCTTTTAGGAATTGAAACTTTAGAAAGAATGTAATGAATGATTTTGATCCATTAAATAATCTTTTCCCAAAACCAAGAGAAGAAATAATAAATATGCAGTCTTACTCTGCACCTTTAGAAAATAGAAGAAATTTACTCCGCTTAGACTTTAATGAAAATACTTTAGGTCCAAGTCCTAAGGTTCTAGAGGCATTACAAGCGATAAAATTAGATGAGATTTCAATTTATCCAGAATATAATTTTTTAAAAAAATTTTTATGTGATAAATATCTTGATTCAAGAAAATTTGGGAATGATGAAATCGGAATTTTCAATGGAGCAGATGCAGCAATAAATGCAATTTTCAATTGCTTTGGAGAAAAAGATCAAATATTTCTAACAACAAATCCAACTTTTGGTTACTATTCTCCTTGTGCAGAAATCAGAGGAATGAAAAAAATAAGTTGTTCTTACATTGGAGAAAATTTTCTATTCCCCATCGAAGAATTTAGGGAAAAAATAATAAAGCATAATCCAAAGTTAATATTTATTTGCAATCCAAATAATCCAACAGGAACAGTTCTAAGCTCTCATGAAATAATTAATTTAGCCAATATCAATAAAGATTCATTAATAGTTGTTGATGAACTATATGAAAAATTTAATGGAGATAGTCTTCTTGAATCGATAGATTTTGAAAAGAATAAAAATATACTAATAATTCAATCTCTTTCAAAAACTGCAGGTCTAGCTGGTTTAAGAATAGGTTTTACTTTTGGCAATAAAAGTTTAATTCAGTACATTAATAAAGTTACAGGACCATATGATGTAAACAGCTTTGCTATAACAGCTGCATTAGCAGCACTTAAAGACAAATCATATATTAATAATTATGTTTTAGAAGTAAAAAAGGCGAGGGAATGGATTTTAAATAAATTTAAATCAACAAAAATCAGAACTCACTTTAGTGGAGGTAATTATTTCTTAATTTGGCCAAAAAAAGATCCTAAATTCTTAATACAACAGATGAGAAAAAAAGGTATTCTTATTAGAAGTATGGAAAACAAAAAAGATATCGGTAATTCTATAAGGGTTAGTATTGGAACTAAAGAACAAATGATTTTTTTCTGGGACAATTACAAGATATTAGATTTAAAAAATTAATTACTGAAAATATAAATTGTATTTTGATCGATTCTTTTAGGTTTTATTTGAAAATCTTTTCCAACATATTTTACTTTAAAATCTTTCATATTTTCGATAAATAAATCAGCATTTGAGAAATCACATTCTTTATTAATTTTTTTGCCGCGTTCAAAGTGAACAGGAATAACTACATTAGGTTTTAGAAGCTTAACTATTTTTGATGCTTCTTTACCATTGTAAGATTTTATTCCTCCTCCAATTGAAATAAACAATATATCTGGAGCAGACAAAATAATTTGACTGTTTATATCAATATCACCAGCAGCTCCTCCCATATGAACAATTTTAAGGTCATTCTGCTCCCAACTCCAAATAGTTGCCATCCCAAATCTTCTTCCATCTACTCTGTCATGTGGTACAGAAATTCCATTTAATAAAATATCCTCAAATTGATAGATTCCTGGCTCAACGAACATTAATTGATCATAAGGGTTATATCCTTCATCTGGAAGCCTAGAACTAGCCAAAATAAAATCTACGTTGACTTCTTTTGGCTCCTTTAATTTACTTGCACAACCTATTGCTTTAAAGGGATTTATAAGAATAGATTTATCTGCACTAGTAATTAAAAAACTACTATGTCCCAAACTTTTTATTCCTAAGTTCCTTGCCAATAATGAGGTAGGTAAAAAAGAGCTAACTAATATCAAAAATAAAAAGTTTTTAATTTGAGAAATCATAATATTATATTTTTTTATTTTACTTTTGTTCAGCCATTTTTAGAAAATTACTAATTAATTTATGACCAAATTGCGTCAACACACTTTCAGGATGGAACTGTACCCCATGTAAATGTTTATATTCTTTATGAGAGATAGCCATAATTGTTGAGTCTTCTAAAGTCGCAGTTATGTCGAAACAAGATGGTAAAGAACTTGAATCAACTATAAGACTATGGTATCTAGTAGCCACAAATGGAGTCTCGATATCTTTAAATAATCCTTTTTGATTATGAAATATTTTGGATGTCTTACCATGCATAAGTTCTTTCCCAACTATAACCTTACCTCCAAAAGCTTGGGCCAAAGCTTGATGACCTAAACAAACTCCCAAGGTCGGAATATTTTTAGATAATTTTTTTAAAATTGGCAGACAAATTCCAGATTGATCTGGATTACCTGGACCTGGAGATAAGAGAATTCCACCAGGATTTAGTTTGATAATTTCTTCTAAAGTAATTTCATCATTTCTTTTAACTATTAATTCTTTAGTTATTTCATGCTCAACTGAAAGTTCTCCTAAATATTGAACAAGGTTATAAGTAAAACTATCGTAATTATCAATAACAAGAAACATATTTATATGGATTTAAAATAACAACTTTATTTTAGGAACAAAGATATATACAGCAATAATAACAGAATTAATGGAAGCTAATAATACTGCTCCTGCAGAAGTATCTTTTGAAATTTTAGCCAAAATACTAAATTCTTTTTTCACTACTAAATCAACGATTGATTCAATAGATGTGTTCAATATTTCTAATATTAAAACAGACATTATTGTTGCAATCAAAATAACATAATTACTTAGACTAATTTTTAGTAAAAAACCAATTATTAAACTTGCAACTGCAAAAATTAATTGAATTTTAAAATTTCTTGAAGTTTTTAATACATAACTAATACCACTGAAAGCATACTTAAAACTTATAAATACATTACTAGAAGTTTTGTATGATTCTTTTCTATTTTCTAAATAGTTTATTTTTTTTTCCATTTATTTTTAATCTAATCGAGTAATTAAATATTCTTGGAAATTTAACATATTTTCTAAATCATGCTCACTATTATGTTCCCATCCCAAAAGATGTAAAAATCCATGACTAGCCAACCAGATCATCTCTCTATAGATTGAATGTTTATATTCATAAGATTGCTCAAGTGCCATCTCTAATGATATAAAAATATCTCCCAACTCTATATGATCTAAATTATTTAGAGATTCATCAGAAATAATTGGAAAAGATAGAACATCAGTTGGACCATTTTTTTGCATCCATTTCTTATTCAAAGAAGCAATTTCTTGATTAGATATTATCTGTAAGCCTAATGAAAAAGATTTTTTTTCAAAAATATAATTTGGTAATTCATAATTCTCTTTTTTTAATATAGTATTTATCCAAGATAAAAAAACTTTCTCCCAAAAAATAGATTCAAAAATAAGATGAGTTTTAGTATCTTTTAACTTATTTGAAAATTGAGAGAAATCATTATATTGAAAAACCAAATCTAAATTTATTTCAGAAATAATTTTTTCTTTCATACATTCTTAAACTGGAATATTGGGCTTACCTATTGTGGCCACAAGTATTAATATCCCAATTAAAACTAGAAAGGTTATTGAAAAATGAGAAATACTTTTTGAGCCTTTCCTTACCATATTTCTCATAGCAAGCTTTATAAAACTTGGAGGAGAAACTTTTTTTTCTAAAATTTCGTTTTTATTTTCCATTAGTTATTCAATAGATTCATTAGAAGAAATATTCATACGTAATAATTCATGAATAAATGGGTCAAGTCCACCATCTAAAACACTATCTAACTCGTTAGTCTCCTGCATAGTCCTAAGATCTTTTACCATTTGATAGGGATGGAAAACATAATTTCTTATTTGATTGCCCCATGCAGCTTCCACAATATCACCTTTAATATCAGCGACTTCAGCAGCTCGTTGTTCTTTAGCAATCACTAATAGTTTAGACTTTAAAAGTAACATAGCTTTTTCTTTATTTTGTAATTGAGATCTTTCTTGAGTACATCTTACTGAAATCCCTGAAGGCAAATGAACAATTCTCACTGCTGTTTCTACTTTATTAACATTTTGTCCTCCAGCTCCACCGGATCTACTCGTAGTAATTTCTAAATCTTTTTCAGGTATATCAAGTGAAATATTATCATCTAATTTTGGCATAACCTCTACCCCAGCAAAGCTGGTTTGTCTTTTGCCATTGGCATTAAAAGGAGAAATTCTTACTAATCTATGAGTTCCTTTTTCATGTTGCAGATAGCCATATGCATATTTTCCATCAATTTCAAACGTTACACTTTTAATACCTGCTTCTTCTCCTTGAGATAATTCATTAATGACAAGGCTCATTTGATTATTATCGGCCCATCTAGAGTACATTCTTAATAATATCTCTACCCAATCCTGCGCATCTGTTCCACCCGCACCTGCGTTAATAGAAACTACTGCTCCTTCCTTATCGTATTCACCACATAACAATCTTTCAAATTCCCATTTGTCCAAATTCTCTCTTAATTTCTTTAATCCCAGCTGCGATTCTAAAATCATTTCCTCTTCGGGTTCTAGAGAATAAAGCTCAAGAGAGGCATTAGCATCAGAAATAAAAGTTTTCCATTTATCTAACAATTCTAGTTGTGCTTTGACATCATCAAGGATTAACATTTGCTTTTTAGCTTCTTCTTGATTATCCCAAAATTCAGGCTGAGCAGAAATTTGCTCTAACTCTTTCCTTTTCGCTTTTAATCTTGGAACGTCAAAGACAATCCTGAGCATTACCCAGGCGCTCTGTTAGTTCCGAAAGATCTTTTTTGAAATCTGTAATATCTATCAAAATAGAATTTAAACGTTATTTATAATCTAACAAGCACTTTTGTTTAATAGTATAAACTAAGTATTATTTTAAAAAAATGTCCAAAGTTGAAATTTATACTTGGCAATATTGCCCATTCTGTATTCGAGCAAAATCACTACTCAAGAAAAAAAATGTAAATTTTACAGAATATAAAATAGATGGCGACGAAGATGCCAGAGCATTGATGATTGAAAGAGCTGATGGTAGAAGAACATTACCACAAATATTTATAGATAATGAGGGTATCGGAGGCTGCGATGATCTCTACGCATTAGAAAATGAAAATAAATTAGAAGCATTATTAAACTAGATCTTATGAAATTTCTATTCGTAATAGATCCAATTAAAAATATAAATCCCTTAAAAGATTCAACTGCTGCTTTAATGCAAGCATCATCAAAAAAAAATATTGAAATCTGGAGTTGTACTCCTCAAGACCTGGAAGCTAGAGGTGATGAAGTATGGGCATCTTCCGTAAAAGTTGAAGTAATTCCATGGATTTCTTTCAAAGAGAATGATTGCATACCTCTCGCCGAATTTAATTGCATTTGGATGAGAAAAGATCCTCCTGTAAATGAAGCTTATTTATATGCAACCCATCTTTTAGAAGTTGCCGAAAGAAAAGGAGTAAAAGTAATAAACAAACCCTCATCGTTAAGAGCGTGGAATGAAAAGCTAGGTGCTTTAAGATACAGCCACTTAATGGCACCTACAATAGTTGCGAGTAAGGTAAAAGATCTTATTAATTTTGCAAATATAAATAATGAAGTAGTTATAAAACCTCTAGGAGGAAAAGGTGGTCAAGGTGTTATAAGGATAAATAAAAATTCTCCAGGAATTAAATCAATCATTGAATTAATCACTTCTCAAGAAGAATTACCCGTTATGATGCAAAAATTTATTCCTGAAGTCATAGAGGGTGATAAAAGAATAATTATCGTAAACGGAGAAGCAATTGGATCAATAAATAGGATTCCTCAAGGAGGCGATTTTAGGAGTAATTTAGCGATGGGAGGCAAGGCTGAACCCACATTATTAACAGAAAAAGAAAAAAGTATCTGCTCAGAATTATCTCAACACTTCAAAGATGAGGGTTTATTTTTTGTAGGTATTGATGTAATAAATGGAATGCTTAGCGAGATTAATGTAACCAGTCCAACAGGTTTAAGAGAAATAGAAAATTTATCCAATAAAAATGTTTCAGAGGAAGTTATTGAAAAATTAGTAGAAATTATCTAGGGTTTTTAGCGCAAAATATCTGTTTTACTATAGATTCAAATTTTAATTTAATCTCATCTATTTCTTTCTCTAAAACGGAGCCAGAAACTATACCTGAACCTGCAGTAAATTCAATATTTTCTTCAATACATCTTGCGCCTCTTATTGCCAAAAGAAATGAAGCATTGCCTGATGAATCAACCCAACCCATTGGAGAAGCATAATTTCCTCTAGGAAAAGACTCAAGAGTGTTTATCCAATCCAATGCTGCATTTTTTGGGTATCCACAAACAGCTGGAGATGGATGTAAGTTTTTAAGCAATTCAAAAGGACAAATATTTTCAACTTTAGAGAAAATGAGTGTTTGCAAATGAGAAATATCTCCAAATGAATTTACCTTGATATCACTTTTATTAAAGTTTGTTATTTTTGAAACTTCTAAAGATTTAATCAAATGTTGTATTACATAATTATGTTCCTTTAAGTCTTTAGTACTTTTTAGGAGTTTCTTAAAATTTGAATTAGTAGAGATAGTTCCAGCAAGAGCCTCTAAAGTTAAATTAGGTTTAGAGAAAGAAAATAATTTTTCTGGAGATGCTCCAAACAAAATATCCTTACTATTCCTTTTCCAAACGTATCTACATGTATTTGGTTGCTTCTTTTTAAATCTTTTTAAAATTTCTACTAAATCTAATTTATTTTTAAGTTTTATTTTAATCCTATTCGCTAAAACTATCTTTTCGAGGATATCTTTCTCTACTAATTGAATTCCTCTATTTACTACTTTTTTCATATTTGTTTTAGAAGTTTCTAAGGAGCGTGAGAAATCATCAAGAAAAGGGGAATCAAAACTAGTTTTTAAGCCAGATGATTTTATTAATTCTGAGCCAGAATTAATAACTTGATTTCTAATTGTCCATATTTCTTCAATTAATGTTCTTAATGATGATTTACCTTCAACATGACCATTGATTCTTAACCAGCAATTCTTGCCACTTTTAGTAATTAATATTTTTGGCAAAATTGCTTCCAAACTAGGGATATCTGAAGGTAAATTCTTATTATTCAAATTTTCAGAGAAAGAAAATAAATAAATTATTTTTGAAAGTGCAGAATTATGCGATTCATTAGTTAAGTTAATTAAATTTTTAAAATTCTCAGCATTAAACTCTTTTGCTACCTCAAATCTTTTTGGGCCATCCAGAGTAACATATTTACACTTCTCGAAAGCTATATATGAAATGCCATCAGATTCCTCCCAAAATGAAGAAAACGGATATTGATTTATTAACAATTCATAAACTTGAAATAAATCAATACAAGGAATCTCAACACAAATACTTACTAATCCAGAATTTTCAACTTTCTTATCGAAAGAGGAAAATACATCTTTTAAAAAATCTGTTAAGTTTAAATCATTTTTCATTACTTATTGAAAATAACTAAAAATGATGCAATAAAGTAAAAAATGTAACTCAATTTATAAACTACATCCAATAATTATCTAATTTTGCATGTTAATTAAAAATGGACGAAGATAAAAAAAAATTATGGAAAAAAGCAATAAAATGGCCTCTTTATTCTGTGGCCATACTTCCAGTTTTAATAACAGGGGCTTACTTGCTCAATCAATATGAAGAGGTAAAAATTTATAATTTAATTTCATTTACTTTAGCTGCAATTTTGATATTACTTTGGGAAAATCTAACTAATGATTTATACGACGCAGAAACAGGAATCGATGAATTTAAATTCCATTCAATTATAAATCTTGTAAAAAATAAAAAAATAATTTCATTTATTGCATATACATCTTTAGTTATTGGTTTATTAATAATTTTAATTATTTCAGTATCAACAAGTATAAACATTTTTATTTTGGTGGCAGCTTGCTGCTTCTTAGGATACTTATATCAAGGTCCTCCTTTTAGATTAGGCTATCAAGGTTTAGGAGAACCATTATGCTGGCTTGCATTTGGACCTTTTGCGTACTCTGCAGTCTTAATTTCGTTAAATCCGTCTAATATTTACTTCGAAGATATTCCATGGAAAGTTTCTTTATTACTTGGTTCAGGACCTTCCTTGGCAACAACTCTTGTGTTATTTTGTTCTCATTTTCATCAAATTTCTGAAGATAAAAAGCATGGGAAAAATTCACCTTTAGTTCGCTTAGGGGCAAAAAAAGGTTCTCAATTTGTGCCTTGGATAATTTTTACAATATATATTTTTCAACTTTTCACAATAGTTTATGGATTTATTCCAGTTTTTTGCATCCTTTATTTGCTTAGTTTCCCTCAAGCAACAAGACTTATAAATTTATTAAAATCTTCGTATGCAAAACCTTCTGCAATAAAAAATTGCAAATTCATCGCAATAAAATTTCAAACTCTTAATGGAATTGGTTTAATCACAGGATTAATATTTAATTACTTGCTAAATAAATGAACTTAATATTTCAAAAAAAATCTTATAGCTTTAAGTTATCGGCCAAAGTAGAAAATTCTAAAACCAATTATCATACAAAATCGGGTTGGATAATTAAATTAATAAGTAATGATAAAAAAATAGGGTTTGGAGAAGTTTCACCGCTTCATAAAAAAGACTTAAAAAAGTGTGCGAAACAACTAGATACGATCCCTGAGTATATAGAGGAATTTAATTTATCTGAGCAAATAAATATTTTTCACCCATGCATTCAATCTGCAATAAATTCTGCATTAGCTGAGATTAATGGAAAAATAATTTTTAAAGAAAACTACTACTTTGATGAAATTGGTAAAACAGCCATATTGTTAAATCATGAAAATGTAGTTTCAGATCTAAATGATATTAAAAAAAGACATTGTGATATTGGAAAATCATTAACCTTAAAATGGAAAGTAGCACTAAAAAATAACCATGAGGAAGAAGCAAAATTAGAAGAAATTTTAAGCAAAATAGGTAATAATATTAAGTTAAGAATAGATGCTAATGGTTCTTGGGGAAGAGAGATAGCTAATAGATGGGCTGATATTTTGAAAGATAATAAAAATATAGATTGGTTAGAACAACCTCTCTGTGTTGATGATATTGATGGACTGACAGAACTAAACAAAAAAATTCCAATAGCTTTAGACGAATCACTTTTAAAATTTCCAACTTTGATTGATGAGTGGAAGGGTTGGCAAATTAGAAGGCCTTCTCAAGAAGAAAATCCAGTTAAGCTTTTAAGAGAATTAGAAAATAAAAAAGCTTTAATATCTATAAGTACCTCATTTGAAACTGGAATAGGAATGAGATGGCTCCATCATTTATCTTCTCTACAATTACAAGGACCAACACCAAAAGTTCCTGGTCTAGCAATGAATAAATTCCCTAATTCGTTTCTATTTTTAAATGAAGCAAAAACGATATGGGATCAACTATGAAAAATAAAATTCATACTATTGAAGTTGAAAATAACGAAACTCAATCTGTAGAAAAAATTATTGAAAAAATTAGAGATAAAAAAATTATTTATGTAAAAAACAAATTTTATGAAGACAAAGATGTATTAGATTCAATTACTGAAAATGGGCCAGCAATTATCTTAAACAGTAGTGGGAGTTCTGGAAAACCGAGACAATGTTTTCACCATTTAAATAATCTTAAATTATCTGCAACTACATCAGGTCAATGGCTAATAGAGCAAGGATTTGAATTACAAAACTGCTTAATTTTAAATACTTTACCCCTGAACCATATAAGTGGATTAATGCCAATTTTTAGAAGTCAAACTTGGGGATGTGATTGTATTAATATTTCTCCGAATTTGATAAAAAAAACTAGAGAACTTTTACTTTTCACAATTAAATTTAAAAAAAACAAAAAACACTTGATTACATCATTAGTACCTACCCAATTACAAAGACTTTTAGCTCAAAAAGATGGAATTAGTTGGCTAAAAATTTTTGATCTAATTTGGGTAGGTGGAGCTTCAATTTCAGACGAAACTGCAGAACAATGTATAAAAGAAAAAATAAAATTAGCACCTTGTTACGGCGCAACTGAAACAGCAGCAATGGTTACGAGTTTAAAACCAAAAGAATTCTTAATGGGTTTTAAAAATGTTGGAGAAATACTACCTGATACAAAAATAAGAATTAACTCACAAGGATTAATCGAAATAAAATCAGCCAGAATTGGAATCGAAATAATAGATTCTGTAAAAACTGAAAATTTCAAAAATAAAAATGGGTGGTGGCAAACAAGTGATTTAGGTGAAATTAAGCAAATCAATAATTCTTACTATTTAAAATTTGTTGGAAGAAGTGATAATGCCTTTAATTCAGGAGGAGAAGTTGTTTTCCCTGAAGTAATTGAATCTAGATTAAATGATTTCATTATGAAAGAAAATATCCCAATTAATAAATTCAATATTGCGAAAGTATCTAACAAATTATGGGGAAATAAAATTAAAGTAATAGTTGAATTTAGAGAACTTACAAATGATAAAAATATTGAAATTTCTTTAAATTTATTAAAAAATTTTTCTCAAAGTTGGCCTAAACATGAAAAGCCTGAAAAGTGGATTGTTAAAAACAAAAATAGCATTACAGAAAAAATAAACTATAAATTTAAAAAATAATAATCAGCATTCTTTTAAATTTGTACTCACATTAGAAGCCTCTATCCATCTTTCTAGCTGATCGGGAATTTCTATTTTATTTCTTGAATCAACTTCTAAAGAACAGTGTATAATTTTCCCTTCGGCTACTTTATTTCCATTTTTTATAAAAAAGCTATTTACTTGGAACAAATGAGTATTAATTTTATGAGGGGCAATTTTTACTTTTAATAAATCTCCAATTTTTATAGGCGCATGAAAGTTTGCTTCACAATTTACTATTGGAAAAATAATTTGACTTTTACGTATAAAAAAATCTGGAAAAATATCGTTACAAGGGATCCCATAGATTTCAATACTTTCTTCCCAAGCTTCATGCGACCATTTTAATAAGTTATGAAAATGAATTACACCTGCAGAATCACAATCACCAAACCTTACTTTCTTCTGCAATATTAACCAGTCAGAGGGTTTCATTTAAAGAAATTATCTATCAACAGATCCCATAATGACATCTATTGAACCAAGGATTGCCATAATATCAGCGATTTTGGCACCTTTAAGAATATGAG
>QCSV01000016.1 GCA_003211415.1 Prochlorococcus sp. AG-670-M15
TAACGGCAAGAAAGACTTATTAGCAATAATCTATAACGAAGATAATCTAAGAAAATCTGGTAATTACTTGATTTGATTTTTAAAAAATTCTTAAGAGAATTAAGGGTTTACTCTTTTATTTTTAAAGTTTTTGTGGTGGGGAAATGGTGGGGAAATATATCAAAATCGCAAATTTCTTATCTCATATTCAGTCATACACCTTCAGGAAACATCACCCCGACTACCGCCCGGGGAGTTTATAAATTCTAAAAAGTTATTCGTAGTCACCCTAAAAAGGTGACTTTTTTTATTTCTTAGACCTATTTTTGTTAACTAGTGGTTAGCCGAAGATAAAATCAAGTTTATTTTATATTATTAATAACAGTATATAGAACATCAAAAATAATTTAATCTTATTGTCTAACATAAAGTTTATGATAATAAAATTGTTTTTTAAGTACAGTAATTAGAACATTTACTCAATTTTCCGCAAAAACGAAAAAATAAGCTTTTCTTGATTTTAAAAATTAAGACATATTTTTGTTTATATCGTTTGAATTACTACACCATTCATGAAAGTCTAGTCATCCCACATATCCTTTTTCTCTTGATCCAAATTATTCCTTTCAAGAAATTCTATTCTTTGCTTCTGAGAATCTATTTCTGTTTCAATTACGTTTTTATCGTCAATGTATTTTGTTTGTATTTCTAAGATATTTATTTCAAATTGTTCTCCAAAAAAATCTGACATTTCTCTCCATGCTTCCATTTCCTCTTCTTTGCCAATAGTATCGTTTATCTGATGCGAAATAATTTCTAATACATATTGTTTAAGTTCTTGATGACTCATCGATTCAACTTTTTTTTGAATGTAAAGTTCTTTAAGAGTTTCTAGTTGTTTTTTTGATAAATCAGAATAGATAATAGACTTCTTTTTCATAGATATTTAAATTTTTTTTAATATAGACAAAATTATTAGTTTAAACATTTTGAAGAAATTAAAAATTTTAAACTTAGTTAATTCCTATTTGAAAACTGAAAATCTCCATTAAATTCAAT
The DNA here is from genome assembly GCA_003211415.1 of Prochlorococcus sp. AG-670-M15. Lineage (GTDB taxonomy): Bacteria > Cyanobacteriota > Cyanobacteriia > PCC-6307 > Cyanobiaceae > Prochlorococcus_A. The sequence continues at coordinate 1,039 of QCSV01000016.1, forward strand.
TTTTCTAAGCAATTTATGGCAACCTGAATTAAATATTTATTCAATTTTTAACCCATTATTTGTTTCTAATAATCCTTGATTATTAAGAAAAAGTAAACAGAATCGAAAGAAATTCTAAAATTTCAACTTTTTTAAAATTTGCAAATTCTATCTTATCCATTGTTATTACTAAGTTATTTGATAAATCTAATTGATAAAATTGTTTACAGTAATTCAGCAATCTTTATAAATTCTTGAGAGAATTGTAATACTAAAAATTAATTTTAATTTAATAGTTTATAAATATGAAAATTTCAATCCTTCTAATTGAAGACGACCGTGATATGCGTGATTTGGTGGCTAGGCATTTAGAACATTCTGGTTTTGATGTCCAAAGAGCTGAAGACGGAATAAAAGGACAAGCATTAGCTCTTCAATATTCACCAGATTTAATACTCTTAGATTTAATGCTACCAAGTGTTGATGGATTAACTTTATGCCAGCGATTAAGAAGAGATGAAAGAACATCAAATATCCCTATTTTGATGATAACTGCATTAGGCGGCCTTAAAGATAAAGTGACTGGCTTTAATTCTGGTGCAGATGATTATATTACTAAACCATTCGATTTAGAAGAATTACATGTTCGAATTAAAGCTTTATTAAGAAGAACCAATAGAGCACAATTGAATTCTAGTAATCAGCAAGAAATATTAAATTATGGTCCTTTAACTCTTGTTCCGGAAAGATTTGAAGCTATCTGGTTTGAATCTCCTGTTAGATTGACGCATCTTGAATTTGAACTACTTCATTGTCTTCTGCAAAGACATGGTCAAACTGTATCGCCAGCATTAATACTTAAAGAAGTGTGGGGATATGAACCTGATGATGATATTGAGACAATAAGAGTTCATATTAGACACTTACGCACGAAACTTGAACCTGATCCACGTAAACCTATTTACATAAAAACTGTATATGGTGCTGGATATTGCCTTGAGTTGCCTATTGGTTCTCAAGTAGAAAAAGCTAGGCAAGAGTTTATTCAAGCAAGAAATCCTAACCTCATAAATTCTGCTGTAGATTAATCTCATATATCTTCCATTGAAATTTTTAAAAGCGTAATTTCCCATGCCAACCTTGGTTGAATGTTTTTTCTTAAGAGATATTTTAAATTTTCAAGTTTTTTAACTAAACTAATATTTTTTGTTTTTCTCCACCAAATAGTTTGAATTAAATTTACTAAATAAATCTGTTGAAAAACTTCTAATTTTTCAGATATTGATTTAGATATATCTAAGATTTCTAGATTATTTTTTATTGGAGAAACTAATTTACCTATAATTTCATCTGAAAAATCATTCAAAATTTCAATATTTTTCATTAATTGATTTGGAGATCCATTTGAAGAGTTTACTAAATCTTCAAATTTTAATTTTGTATTAATATTTAATTTAGAATTATCTAAATATTCTTTTAAAATTGACTTTATTTGTTTACTTGAAAAGGATTGAAATCTCACGATTTGACATCTTGATATGATCGTATCTAAGAGAAGGTTTAATTTAGATGTTAGTAAAATAAAAATGCCGTTACTGGGTTCTTCTAAGGTTTTTAAAAGGCAATTTGACGCTGCTTCGTTTAAGAGGTGTGCATCAATAATTAAAACAATTTTTTTTTCTGAGTTTATTGATTTTTGACTAAGAAAAGTTTTGATATTCCGTATTTGAGCAATTTTAATAATCTCAGATTTACTTTGTAGTGTTTTTTCAAGATCGGAATTTCCTAAACTTTTAGTTGCCAAAAGAGAACCAGGTTCGATAATTAAGAAATCAGGATGGTTGTTGTTTGCAATTATCTCTTCAACATTCTCGCTTGGTGAAGATTTTTTAAATATTTCTTTTATAAATTCAAGAGCAGTTTGCTTTTTCCCTACTCCTTCAGCACCATAAAATATATATCCATTAGCCAATGATTTGTTTTTAATTATGTTCTTAAGAAAGGTATTAACTTCTCCATTCAAGAAAAAATTATTTTTTTTAACCTCAATCATTTGTTATCAGAAAAATTATTTAGTAAAGTCTCTTTAATTTGATTAGAGATAGTTTTAATATTTTGTGAAGCAGATATTACTTTCCAATTTTTTTGTTTGGCAATTAGTTTGAAGCCTTCATTTACTTTTTCTAAAAATCTGATACCTTCTGATTCTATTCTATCTGGAATTTCATCTTTTCTTCGGAATATGCTCTCTTCTGGAGAAATTTCTAAAAAGAAAGTGAGATCTGGTGAGGCTCCTTGACACACAATAGATTCAATATTTTTAATTATTTCTAAATTTATATTTCTTCCATAACCTTGATAAGCCAGTGTGGAATCGGCAAATCTATCACTTATTACCCAATCATTGTTATTTAAAGCAGGTGAAATAATTTTGGAAACGTGTTCAGCTCTATCTGCTGAATAAAGCAATAATTCTGCAAGAGATGAAGGCTTGTTATTTTGATTATTATCAAGAATCAGTCCTCTAAGTTTCTTTCCTAAAAGACTGCCTCCAGGCTCTCTAGTTCTGATTAATTTAGACCCTTTCTTTATTAGACCACTATTAGGAAGCCATTTAGATAGTTCATCTATTTGGGTAGTTTTACCACATCCATCAATACCTTCAATAACGATAAATTTTCCTTTCATTTAATCCAAAGATAAAGCATTAATTACAACTGTAATAGAGCTAATAGCCATCAATAATGCTGCTATTGAGGGAGTAAGAAGAATACCGTATTTAGGGAATAAAATGCCGGCGGCTAAAGGTATAGCTAGTAAGTTGTAACCAAAAGCCCATGTTAGATTTTGCTTTATTTTTCTTATAGTTTTTTTTGAAAGATTCAGGGCATAGGGTAATCCATTTAGTTGATCTCCCATTAATACTACATCTGCATTTGCCTTGGCTATTTGAGTCCCTGATCCTACAGCAATTCCTAAGTCTGAGGATGCTAAGGCTGGGACATCATTAATACCATCACCAATCATTGCCACTTTATTATTGATTTTTAAATTTTCTATAATCTTTAGCTTCATTTCAGGAAGAAGACCCCATTTTACTTCTGTTTCTTTGCAACCAATTTTTTTTGCTAAAGCTAAAACTGTTTGTTTCCTATCCCCACTTAAAATGTTAATTTTAAATTTGTTTTCTCTTAAATTTTGAACTGTTTTAATTGAATCATCTCTGAGTAAATCTCCAAGCAAAATAAAGCCTAATAACTTATTTTTAATACTTACTCCAATGATAGTGTTCGTTTTTGTTTCTTCATTTTCAATAACTTTTTTCGCATCACTATCAATAATTATTCCTTTGCTTAGTAACCATTCAATATTTCCAATATTAATAATTCCATCAATTGAATCAAGTTCTCCAGAAATACCTCGTCCTGAGTGTGTGAAAATCTTTTTTATAGGGAATAAACTTAAATTTTGCTTTTTTGCCTCTTGAATTAAGGCATCTGCTATTGGATGTCTGCTTTCCTTTTCTAAACTGGCAGCTATTTTTAATAAAAATGAATGATCATTATGATTTTTGTAATCAACAATGAAAGGCTTACCTTTTGTTAAAGTACCTGTCTTGTCAAAAATAATATTATTAATTTTTGAAGCCATCTCTATTTTGTCCCCGCCTTTAAATAAAACCCCTTTTTTTGCTGCTTTACCTGATGCGACAGTGATTACAGTTGGGGTGGCTAAACCTAATGCACAAGGACAAGCTATCACTAAAACAGCAATTGACAATTGAATTGCTAAACTCAGGAAATTCTCAGCATTACTACCAAGAGAACTATGAAGTGTATGGCTTGAGTGAGTGATTAATTCATGATTGTGACTTAATAAGTCAGGCCATATGCTTCTTGCCCCCTTCCACCAAAAGAAGAAGGTTAAAGTAGCAAAAATAAGTACAAAGTAAGTAAATTTACCTGCAATTTCATCAGCAATGCTTTGAATATGAGGTTTTCTAGCGTTTACAGACTCAATAAGATTTACAAGTTTTGCAAGAGAAGAATCCCCTCCAACCTTTTGTACTTTAAGTCTAAGAGTTGAATTAAGATTTAAAGAACCACTAGATAGATTTTCGCCTTCTTTTACTTCTATAGGTTTGGATTCTCCAGTAATATGTGAAACATCAACATATGATTTACCTCGGGTCACAATGCAGTCAGCAGGTACTCTGTCGCCTGCTAAAACTTGAATCTCTTGATCAGGTCTTAAAGTGTTTACTCTTATTGACTTTATTTCATTGTCTTTTGTGTAGATATTTGCCATTTCAGGTTGAAGATCTAATAATTCTCCAATGGATGAACCAGTTTGATATCTTGCTCTTTCTTCTAAGTAACGACCAATCAGTATGAAGCCTAAAAGCATAACTGGCTCATTAAAAAAACAAGGAAAACCAGTGGTAGGAAATATTAAGGATAGAAGACTTGTTGTATACGCGCTAATTACTCCAAGAGCTACTAAAGAATCCATATCAGGATGGTTCTTAATAAATGATTTAAATCCATTAATAATTATTCCTCTGCCAGGAAATAATAGAGCTAACGTTGCTAATGAAGCGTGAAAAAATATATTACCTAATATTGGGAAATTTATATATCTTCCTTCTGCTAAATGACCTAATCCTGAAAATAATAAAAGTAATAGGGCAAAAGTTAGTTTTTTCCATTGATTATTCCATTTCTTTTTTTTTTCTAATTCTGCTTTATTTATTTTTTTCGAAAAATCATTTATGTAAATCTTTGATGGGAAACCATTCTCTTTTAGATTTTCGAGAACTGATTCTATTTCTATATGTTTCTGGGTAATTTCAAAATATGCACTTTCAGTAAGCAAATTAACAGAAACATTTTTAATACCATCAGAATTATTCAATATTTTTTCAACAGTACTAACGCAACCTCCGCATTTCATTCCTGTAACGCTTATTTGAATGCTCTCCATATTTTCACGATAGAAGCAAATTAATGCTTGACTTTATATTTAACTATAATAATAAATGTAATAGACTTTTTAAATAGTTATTTTTTAAATTACTATATTAAATTTATTAGATTAAGAGCAGTGCCTAGTAATCAAAACAGAGACAATTTTATTGATAAAGCATTTACTGTAATTGCTGAATCTATTGTAAAAATAATGCCTATCGCTGAGAAAGAAAAAAAGGCATATATTTATTATAGAGATGGCTTAGCTGCACAAAATAATGGGGATTATTCGGAAGCATTAGAGTATTACAAAGAGAGCTTACTGCTTGAAGAAAATAAAATTGATAGGGGTGAGACTTTAAAAAATATGGCAATTATATATATGAGTAATGGCGAAGAGGATTTGTCTATTGAAACTTATGAAAAAGCATTAGTAGAAAATCCCAAACAGCCATCATGCTTGAAAAATATAGGTTTAATTTATGAAAAAAGGGGAAGATATGCTGAGCAAAATGGTGATTTAGATCAGAGAGATATTTGGTTTGATAAAGCAGCTGAAGTCTGGTCTAAAGCAGTGAGGCTTTATCCAGGTGGGTATCTAGATATTGAGAATTGGTTGAAAAATTCAGGTAGAAGCTCAATTGATATGTACCTTTGATTTTTTTATTTTGATAAAGAATAATCAACTGCTTCTTTAATATTGGATATCTCTTTGATATTGATTAAATTTTGAAAATTATTATTTAGTTCCTCTTCTAGTTTTGGTACTACGATATTTTTGATCCCTAGTCTTATAGCTTCTTCTATCTTTGTCCGAAGGTTATTCGATTTTCTAACCTGACCGCTCAGACCCAATTCCCCAATAAATGAGCTATTTGCTAAAGGAGGAATATTTTTCAAACTTGATAAAATTGATATTGCTACACCTAAGTCAGAAGATGGATCATTAAGCTCAAAACCACCACCAGTAGCTATATAACAATCAAATTCAGATAATTTTATCCCTACGTGTTTTTCAATAACAGCAAGAATTTGATGTAATCTATTTATGCTTATTCCAGTTGTAGTACGTCTTGGGTTACTATAGAAAGTTTTATTTACCAGTGCTTGTATATCAACTGCTAATGGTCGAGTGCCTTCATTTGTAATCGTAGTCGTTACACCTGAAATGTTTTCTTTATTTGTAAAGATTGAACTTGGGTTTTTTATCTCTCTTAAACCCTTTTCTAGCATTTCAAAAATTCCAATCTCGAAGGTCGATCCAAATCGATTTTTTATACTTCTTAGCAATCTATGTGAAGAAATATTATCTCCTTCAAAGTTTATTACGGTATCAACTAAATGCTCTAGAGTTTTAGGACCAGCTAAAGCACCATCTTTTGTTACATGACCAATGATTAGAAGAGCAATATTATTGTCTTTGGCAAGATTTTGCAATTCAGATGAACATTCTCTAACTTGAGAAACTGATCCTGGAGAACTTTGCATTTCATGATTATGGATGGCTTGAATACTGTCAATAATTGCGAAACTTGGATTTACACGTTTGATCTCTTCAATAATTAGGGATAAATTGGTTTCTGCAAAAATTTGTAAATCAATACTGTTTTGATTTAATCTTTCCCATCTAATTTTTACTTGTTCTAAAGATTCTTCTGCAGTTATATATAAAACTTTCTCATTAAGAGATATTTTTCCTGCTGATTGAAGAACTATTGTGCTCTTACCTATACCTGGTTCTCCTCCTAGTAAAACAACAGATCCAGGTACTATTCCACCTCCAAGAACTCGATCAAATTCTCTAAAACCACTTGTAAATCTAGATATTTTTTTTGATGAAATCTCGTTAAATGGTATAGATTTTTTATTTGTTTTTATATTTTTTAATTCTTGATATTTAGGTGTCTTACTTTTTATTTCTTCAACAATGGAATTCCATGATTGGCAATTTAGGCATCTACCAAAGTATTGAGAAGTTTCAGATCCGCAATTCTGACAAATAAAAGTAGACAATTTGCTAGACATTTAGTTTTTGAATAAAGTATTAGAACTAGAATGTTTGGGATATTGCCCCTCTACAAGTTAGATTAGGATAATAATTAATTCTCTTACTGATTAGCTAATAGAAACAAATGGCTCTATCTAGTCAAACTAAAGAAACAATTCTTGTCGCAGATGACGAGGCAAGTATTAGAAGAATTCTGGAGACGCGCCTCTCCATGATTGGCTACAAAGTAGTAACTGCAAGTGATGGTAAAGAAGCACTAAAGTTATTTAAAGATTATGAGCCTGATTTAGTCGTACTTGACGTTATGATGCCAAAATTAGATGGCTATGGAGTTTGTCAAGAATTAAGGAAAGATTCTGACGTTCCAATTGTTATGTTAACTGCATTAGGAGATGTTGCAGACAGGATAACAGGTTTAGAATTAGGAGCTGATGATTATGTTGTGAAACCATTTAGTCCTAAGGAATTAGAAGCTAGAATTAGATGCGTTCTAAGAAGAATTGACAAAGAACAAATTCCTGGAATGCCTAATTCAGGATTAATTCTGGTTACTGATATAAAAATTGATACAAATCGAAGACAAGTTTTTAAAAGTGATGAGAGAATTAGATTAACTGGTATGGAATTTAGTCTTTTAGAGCTTTTGGTAAGTAGGTCAGGCGAGCCATTTAGTAGAGGGGAAATTTTGAAGGAAGTTTGGGGATATACACCTGAAAGACATGTAGATACAAGAGTAGTCGATGTTCATATATCAAGATTAAGATCAAAACTGGAGGCTGATCCAGCAAATCCTGAATTGATATTAACAGCAAGGGGCACAGGATATCTTTTTCAAAGGATTGTAGATATTGCTCCTTTTGAAGGTAAATAAATGGGCAAAGAAACTGTACAAAAAATTAATAAGCCCAGAGCTATCAGAAGATTAGTTATTTGGTACAAAAGAAACTCTGCTGTAACTTCAATTGTAGATACTGCTGCTAGTTCTGCTGTAACAGCTAGTAATGTGGCGGGTAATGTAGTTTCTGGTGCTGGTTCTGTTGTGAGTACTGCTAGTAGTGTTGCGAGTAATGTTGCAGGTAATGTTGTTTCAAGCGCTGAATCTGTAGTGAATACCGCAAGCAGTGTTGTTTCAAATGCTAGTTCAATAGCTAAAAATACATTACAGCCATTAGTTTTTGACCCATTAAAAAGATTACAAAATAACGATGTTATTTTGGATAGTGTGGAGGAATCTCAATCTAAAAGAATTTGGATCGCAGTTGATGGTATGGGTGGAGATTATGCTCCTGGTCCAATTCTTGAGGGTTGCCTCGAAGCAATAAGTAGATTTCCAATAAATATAAAGTTTGTTGGCAAAATTGAAAAAGTTAAAGATGCAGCAGAAAAAACTGGTTTAGCAGAATTACTACAAAATGAAATAGATAATAATCGTCTTGAATTAATTGATAGTGGAGAGCCTATTGGGATGAATGAAGAAGCTACTGCAGTTAGAAAAAGGAAAAATGCAAGTATAAACATTGCAATGGATTTAGTGAGAAATAATAAAGCTGAAGCAGTCTACTCAGCTGGCAATTCAGGGGCCATGATGGCCTCTGCCATATTTAGAATTGGCAGATTGAAAGGGATTGATAGACCAGCTATAGGAGCGTTATTTCCAACTAGGGATCAAACTCGCCCGGTATTAGTTTTAGATGTCGGTGCAAATACTGATTGTAAGCCATCTTATCTGCATCAATTTGCTCTTCTAGGTAATATTTATGCAAAAGATGTCCTACAAGTAAAAAAACCAAGAATTGGCCTTTTAAATATCGGAGAAGAAGAATGTAAAGGTAATGATTTATCCCTAAAAACATTTGAATTATTATCTTCTGAAAAAAGTTTTGATTTTGGAGGTAATTGTGAAGGGCGAGATGTATTATCAGGTAGTTTCGACGTAGTAGTATGTGATGGATTTACTGGAAATATATTATTGAAATTTCTTGAATCTGTGGGAGGAGTTTTATTAGATATTTTGAGATCTGAGTTGCCACGTGGAAGGCGGGGAAAAGTTGGTTCAGCGTTTTTAAAAAGTAATCTACTCAGAATTAAGAAAAGGTTAGATCATGCCGAACATGGAGGAGCTTTATTACTTGGGGTGAATGGTATTTGCGTTATTGGTCATGGAAGTAGCAAATCTTTATCAGTAGTTAGTGCTCTTCGCTTGGCTCACTCCGCAGTGAATCATTGTGTTATGGATAATTTAAAGCAACTGCAAAAGCTTCAAGTTTTAAATTCATAAAACATATTTAGTCAAATTTATGTTTGACTAATATAAGTAACTAAAAAACTCTTTTGGAAGGAATAAATTTTAATCAGATTGGAGTATCATTTAAGGGGAGCGGAAGTTATGTACCTGATCAAATTTTAACTAATCAAAAAATTAGTCAAAAGGTTGATACAAGCAATGAATGGATAAAATCTAGGACGGGCATTTCGGAGAGAAGAATCTCTAACTTAGGAGATAATGTTACTGAGATGGGTTGTAAGGCGGCTCTAGCTGCTGTAGAAATGGCTAATTGGGATATTAAAACGATTGATTTGATCGTTTTAGCTACTTCTACTCCGCATGATTTATTTGGATCAGCGCCATCCATTCAAGCTAAATTAAGGGCAGCTAATGCTGTAGCGTTCGATTTAACTGCAGCATGTAGTGGTTTCTTGTTTGCCTTAATTACAGCCTCACAATTTTTAAAAGGAGGTAGTTTTAAAAGAGCTATTGTTATAGGAGCAGATCAACTATCAAGCTTTGTTGATTGGCATGATAGAAGAAGTTGTATTCTCTTTGGAGATGGTGCAGGTGCAGTAGCAATTGAAGCCACTTATGAATTTGATAATTTAATTGGTTTTGATATGAGAACTGACGGCGAAAGGGGTTCTTTTCTTAATCTTCCATCAAAAAATAATAAGGATTCAATAATTGATAACATTGATTTTTTAAGTGGTTCTTTTTCTCCAATTAAGATGAATGGTCAGGAAGTATACAAATTTGCAGTTAGAGAAGTTCCCATAATTCTTGAAAAGTTGTTTAAAAAAATGAATTACACTTCCGATGAAGTTGATTGGCTTGTATTGCATCAAGCTAATCAAAGGATATTGGATTCTGTAGGAGATCGGTTAAAAATTCCTAGAGGAAAAATTCTCAGTAATTTAGAAAAATATGGTAATACTTCAGCAGCAACGATTCCACTAGTAATGGATGAGGCTATTAGAAATAATAGAATTAAACAAAATGATATTATTGCTACAAGTGGTTTTGGTGCTGGGTTAAGTTGGGGTGCAGCCCTCATGAAATGGGGTTAAAAAAAGGAGCATTATGACAGTTGCATGGGTATTCCCTGGACAGGGTTCGCAAAAAAGTGGAATGGCAAAACAAATTGAAAATTTGCCCAACACAAAAGAGAGGTTTAATTATGCATCTGAGATATTTGAGAGGAATTTATTTGAAATTTGTGAGTTAAATACTGAACCAACAAATTCTCTTATTGATTTGAATAACACAAGAAATACACAAATTTGTCTTTTTTTAGTTGAATCAATTTTATCAGATGCATTAAAGCAAAATGGATTTAAACCATCTTATGTTGCTGGGCATAGTCTAGGAGAAATCACTGCACTATATTGTGCGGATGTTTTCTCATTCGAAGATTGTGTTTCTCTAATAAAAGAAAGGTCCCAATTAATGGGAAATGCTGGGAAAGGATCCATGGCAGCAGTAATTGGTTTTGATAGAAATGAACTTGATCTATTAGTACAAAAAAATGATGAAATTGTTATTGCAAATGATAATAGCTCTTCCCAAGTTGTCTTATCAGGATCTACTGAAGCATTAGATAATTTATCGAGAGAAATTTCTTGTAAAAGATTCTTGAAGTTAAATGTGTCAGGTGCATTTCATTCACCATTTATGAGTGAACCTTCATCAAAATTTTCTGAGTATTTAAAAAAGATTAAATTTAATAATCCCTCTTTCCCAGTAATAAGTAATTATGAACCTTCACTTTGTAGTGATCCAAACGAGCTTAAAATTAGATTAGAAAAGCAAATGTGTAATGGAGTGAGGTGGCGAGAAACTATGGATTTAATGGCAAAAGATAGTGATCTTCATATTGTTGAAATTGGCCCTTCTAATGTACTAAGCGGTTTAGGAAAAAGACATCTTAAAGATGTAAAAATTTCTCAAGTTTCATCTTCTGATCAAATATCTTATTAATTTGTATGGAAAATCATATTATGCAAAAATTAATCTATGAATTAGTTAGCAAGCTTCTTGTATTTCCTATTTATAAATTTGTATTTAAAGGTCATCTAATAGATAGACAGAATATTCCTCAAAAAGATTCTTTCATCATGGTTTCTAATCACGGTTCTTTACTTGATCCTCCTTTGTTAGGACATGCCCTTGGACGTAATATATCTTTTATGGCTAAGGCAGAGCTTTTTAAAATCCCTCTTCTTGGTTTTATTATCAAGGCTTGCGGAGCGTATCCTGTTAAAAGAGGAATTGCTGATAAAAATACAATAAAAACAGCATGTAAAAAATTATCAAATGAAAATTGTATTGGAATTTTTATTGATGGTACTCGCCAAAAAAATGGTCGAGTGAATAAGCCAAAACAAGGCGCGGCATTATTAGCCTTTAAAAATCAAAAATTATTATTGCCTGTTGCAATAATTAATTCACATAGACTAATAAAATTTAAATTCTGTATTCCTCTATTCTCAAAAATAGTTATTAAAGTTGGAAAACCTATTCAACCTCCACAAAGTTCATCAAGAGATGATCTGAATTCTGTGACAATGCACCTTCAAGATAAAATTAATAATTTGATTGGATGAATATTTAGTTAATTGGAGAAATAGGGTACAGAGGTAAAACTTTTTTCCAGGATTCTACATTTGAATTTAATAAATTTTTATTTGATAAATCTAATAGTTCTTTTAAATCTTCTTTATCATCATAGATAGCCTCAAAAAAAAGTTCTTTACTTGCAAGTTCTTTGACAACTTTTGGTAAAACTGTCTCTCGAATGACTAAATCCGAGGGGGTTTTTTCGTCATGACAAATTTCGTATTTACCTGCAATTAAACCCTTTCGTTTTAATTTTTTGTAAATCCAGAATGATTTTTTGTTTGTAAAGATATTATTTGTTGATGCAATTCTTTTTGCCATTATTTCAAATGAACTAAAACAGTCTAGAGGACAATGTAGTTGTTGTGAGATAGTTCTAGCTAAAACTACAATAAGCCTTGAAGCATTAAAATTTGCTGGTCCTATGCTGACAGATAACTTATTTATTTTCTGTAAGTTTTCTTTGGAAATGAATTTGTAAAGATCATTAATTAAGTTGTTGCAAAGGTCATTATCAAATTTTTTGATAAATAATTCATCAGATTCAAGGTTGTTGTTTTTTCTATACCCAAAACAAAAAGAATTGTCTGTGCTATGAATCACTAATGTATGGTAATTTTCTCTTTGCTTGTTTTTATTTGTCATTTATTACCTTTAAACAGGTAATTCCATACCTGGATTACACTTAGACCATTTACCAAATTCATTTTCAAAACTTTCACAAGATTGAACATCCCAATCAGTTTTATAGTCACCATTATTATCTTTAATTATATTGACATGAATGAATGGTTTTTTTGCCTTAAAATCAGGTAGATCACAAATATGGTCAACACCATGATTATTCTCAACATCATGATATGTGATACATCTATCAACCCATTTACAGTTGATGCAAATGCACATAATAAATAAAATGAAAAGTAGAATTTTAACAGATCATACACTAATAATTGATGAATTAGAAACAAGTATAAAATTTCATAATTTGAATTTTATATTAGATTTTTTACCTAAAGGATCATATCTGGTTGGTGGTTACATTAGAGATATTATTTTGGGAAGAGAAACTGAAAAGGTAGATGTTGATATTGTGGTACCTTTCAATGCAATTGAAATTGGGAAAAAGATTGCAGATAATATTGGATCAAAATTTATAATTTTAGATGAAAAAAGAGAGGTGGCAAGAATTATTCTTAATCAAATTTATATTGATATTGCTAATCAGGTTTCATCTACAATAGAAGAAGATTTAAGTTCTAGAGACTTTTCGATTAATTCAATTGCTTTTTTATTTGATAAGAAGTGTTTGTTTGATCCATTAAATGGTCTTAAAGATATAGAGATTTCTTTGCTTAGAACTCATTCTGAGAACAATTTACTAAATGATCCTTTACGAATATTAAGATGTTTTCGATTTGTATCAGAATTGAATTTTACAATTGATTTTAATTTAATTACTTTTATTAAAAAAAATAAAGGCAAATTATATCTTGTTGCTAATGAGAGAATTAACTATGAAATACAGAAAATAGTACATGGAGCAAATGCTCTTGATGCAGTATTGTTGATAAAAAAATTAAATATATTTGTCAATAATAATTCATCTGAAGATTCTTTTTTTTTGGATTTAGAGAAAATTAATTATGCAGAACTTAATCAGGAAGAAAAAGAGAAATATTTACCATTATTTTTTATATCCCAAATTTTGGATGAAGTATCTCTAGAGCAATTGAAATTTAGTAGAGCTGAAATTGGAAAAACTAAGTTATTACGAAAATGGCACTTTTTGTTGGAGAAAAAAAATATCACTCAATTAACTGAATCAGATAGATTTGCATTGCATAAAGAATTAGAGATGTTCCTTCCATCTTTTATTTTTTATTTACCTAAAAACTTACGATTAGATTGGCTTCAAAGATGGCGTGATAAAGATGATAAATTATTTCACCCTTCAAACTTACTTAACGGTAACATAATCAAAAAATATTTAAAAATACAGGATGGACCTATCTTAGGAGAGCTTTTAAATTATCTTTCTAAGGAACTTGCTTATAAGAGATTGAATAATTTTGATGAAGCTATTTATAAAGCAAAGCGATGGATTGAACAAAATGCGCCAAAATGTGATTAAATACACATAGCTTAGTTTTGTTTAGAAGTTCGGACTTCAAAATCATTTTTTAAAATTTATGAGTATTCGCATTTACATTGGCAACTTACCACAAGGGTTTAATCCAAAAGAATTTGATACACTTCTAAAGTCAGTTTCTGATTCGATTAGATTTAAAGCAGTTCTAGATAAGGAAACTAAGGAATGCAGGGGTTTTGGTTTTGCGACAACTAATAATGAAGATAATGCTAATTTATTAATTGAAAAGTTAAACGGGTTTGAATTTAATGGTTCTAAATTAAGAGTTGAGCTTTCAGAAAAGAAAGATTCTGCTTCAAACAAAAGAAATAGTGGAAAATTAAACAAGAATAAGAAGAGGAAAGAATTTAAGAAAATTGTTCACAGTGACGCTCCTAACTTGGAAGCTCCTGATCCAAGATGGGCTGGAGAACTATCTAAATTAAAAGATTTGTTAGCTAATCAGAAGACTCCTGCTTAGTTATTTAATTCGAGAAATTAAAAAAGATATTGGGATCTCAAGAGCTTTCACTGAATTTTTTACAAAGGCTCTATTATTAAAAACATCATAATCTAACCTTTCAATAGAATCTAATATTCCTCTGTAAAGACGTAAAGACGTCCATACTGGCCATCTTGCGTCCGAAGAAAGCCATTTAATACCATCCTCAGACTTTTGGAACCATTCGCGAGCTCTTGTTAATTGAAAGTTCATCAGTGCTTTCCACTGCTTGTTTATTTTTCCTTTTAAAAGTTCTTCTTCAGAATAATTAAATTTTTCAATATCCGCTTGCGGGAGATAAATTCTTCCTCTGTGTCTATCTTCTCCCACATCCCTCAATATATTTGTTAATTGATTTGCAATTCCTAGTGCTATAGCTGCTTCAGATGGGTCAGGCTTAGAACTCCATGGGGCTGATGTATAAGCGCTATCAATTCCCATCACATTCTGAGTCATTAAACCAACAGTTCCTGCGACCCTATAACAATATAGTTTTAATTCATCAAAATCTTTGTATCTAAATTTATTCAGATCCATTCTCTGACCATCTATCATGTCTAGATAGGGTTGAATACTTTGTGGATATTTTTCGATAGTATCTAATAAAACAGAGTCTAATTCAGATTTAATATTCCCTTTGAATACATTTTTAGTATTCTCTTCCCATTCATCTAGATTGTCTGAAAGCTCATTTTGCGATTTAGTTGAGGCTTCTACGCTATCCATTATTTCATCTGTCCTTCTACACCATACATAAATAGCCCAAATAGCTCTTCTCTTTTCTTGAGGTAAAAGTAGAGTTCCCAAGTAAAAGGTTTTAGCCCATTGTTGAGTTTCTTTTCGGCATATCTCGTATGCTTGATCTAGTTGAGAAATTGAATTTTTCAAAAAGTTTTAACTTAATTTAAGGGTTTGAAAAGTTATAAAGAGACATTTTGAGGAGATTTGGAGTACTCCTTGTTAATTGATTCTGCGCATAATTTACCACTTAAAACAGCTCCCTCCATAGATGCTAAATATTTTTGCATTGTGTAATCACCGGCTAAGAAAAAATTTTTTATGGGAGATTTTTGACTAGGTCTGAATTCTTGACAGCCAGGAACTGCTTTATAGACCGATCTTGGAGTCTTAACTACTTTATATTTTCTTAATTTTGTCTTATCGTCACCCATGAAATGTGTTGGGAATAATTTCTTTAACTCTTCCATGGTTGCATCAACGATGTCTTGATCACTTCTATTTATCCAATCCTTTGCCGGTGCAAAAACTAATTCAAGCATTGATCTATTTGGATCTTCGTATTCTTTACATGTAATACTCATATCTGCATAAACACTGAGTAGTGGAGATCTGCTAAATAGTAGATGGTCGATGTCTGTTAATTTTTTGTCAAACCATAAATGGATATTAATGACTGGCACACCATTTAAACCATCTAATTTAGAAAAAGCATCCAATCCTTTCCATTGTTTAGGGATCATTAATTTAAAGAGATCAACAGGCATTGCACTCACATAAGCATCGGCCGTTAGCTCTTTCTTTTCGTTTTTATCTAAAGAGGCAATAGTAAAACTTTTGACAGTGCTGTCTTCATTAAGGTTAATTTGCCTTAATGGACTATTCATGTGAACTTCTCCACCACGAGCGGAAATATAATCAACCATTGGCTGGCAAAGTCTCTCTGGAGGAGCTCCGTCAAGGAATGCCATTTTAGAACCATTTTTTTCTTGTAAAAATCTGTTTAATGCTGTTAATAAAACTGTAGATGATATTTCATCAGGGCCTATGAAATTTAGCGCTTTGCTCATGGCTATAAAAACTTCATCATTAACTCTTTCCGGTATATTGTGCTCTTTTAGCCAATCTGTCCATGATTTAGTATCACATTTATCCAAGTACTTTTGGCCTCTCAACATTGCAGGTACTAAACCTAATCCAAATAAAATCTTTTCATTCCATGAAAGCATATCATTATTACTAAGTATTGCTGAAACTCCATTAACTGGAGCAGGTATGTCCGGGAAGTCAAATCTACTATAAGTTCCAGGCTCTGATGGCTGATTAAAAATCATTGAATGACTTTTCCATTGGAGTCTATCTTCAATATCTAATTCCTTGAAAAGTTGCAACATATTTGGGTAAGCTCCAAAAAATATATGCAAACCAGTTTCATACCAATCTCCATCTTCATCTTTCCATGCGGCAACTTTTCCACCTAGAACATCTCTGGCTTCGAGTACAATTGGAATGTGGCCATTATCTACTAAGTATTTAGCACACGATAAACCCGCTAAACCAGCACCAGCAATTACAACACGCATTATTAAATCAAGAAATAAATTAACACTTACTAATAAGCTACATTAAAGTTAGAACATAATAGTTTTTTTCGTTGATTATTTTGTAAAATTATGGAAAAAATGCTCTTAAAATCGACTACTAGACATGTAAGAATTTTTACTGCCGAAGTAGTTGATAAGGAATTAAAGTTTCATCCCAACAAACTAACTCTTGATTTAGATCCCGATAACGAATTTATTTGGAACGAAGATTCTTTAAACAAAATAAATGAAAAATTCAATGAATTAATAAAAGAGAGAGCAGGTAGGGATTTAGATGATTATGAACTGCGAAAAATAGGTTCAGAAATCGAAGGTTTAATCAAATTTTTGCTCCAAAATGGTCAGCTAAGTTATAACCCTGATTGTAGAGTAATGAATTATTCGATGGGTTTACCAAAGACAAATGAAGTGCTGTGAATAGATCATCCTCAAATAGAAGGCCTAGGAGAGGCTCAAATAGAAGTTATTACCCTCCAAATCAAAGAGACATTGATTCGTATGGACAAAGCAACAGTAGATTGACTTCTTCTTCTGAACAAAAGATTAACTTCAGTACAGGAACTATTGCAGTGCTTGCGGGGGTACTAATTTTAGGAGTTGGTATTGGCAGCGCTATTACCAGTACAACAGATGGCGGGCAGGGAAATATAGCTAGTCAACAGCAATTAGATATGGCAGTTCCAGATCCTGAATTTTGCAGACAATGGGGCGCTAGTGCTTTTGTAATTGATGTTGAAATGTATACAACTTTGAATCCATCTACAAGTTTTGTAACGCAACCAGCTTTGCAGCCAGGTTGTGTGATTAGAAGAGAGAATTGGACTGTTTTACAAAAACAGGGCGCAATTAGTAATGAAGATGTAAGAGAATGTAAGCAAAGAATGAACACTTTTGCTTATATTGGATCAATAAGAGATAAGCCAATAGTTAAGTGCGTTTATCAGACTGATGTAAATGAAAATAAATTTATAATTAAAGGAGATGGACAAGCCGAAGATGGAGGAGTAGGTATTAACAAAGAAGCAATTCAGTTTTGATCAAAATTATATATTCCTTAAAGGGCTTTCTAAACTAGCAAACTGAGGCAGAATATTTTTTTTAAAGACTTCTGATGCTCTTGATGTATATCTTGAAGGATTAGTAATTAATTTAAGTTCTCTTTTTACCTCTAAGTCGGCAACGAATGCTTTGTGAATTGTCCCAGCTGATAATTCTCTTTCAATAGAAACAACCGGCAAAAAGGAGGCTCCTAAACCTGATTGAACTGCATTTTTGATTGCTTCAAGAGAGTTAAGTTCCATCTCAATTTTTAATCTTTGTATATCAAGCCCAGAGTCCTGGAGAAGTTTGTCAACAACTTTTCTTGTTGTAGATTGAGAGTCTAATGTTACAAAATTTAATTTGTATAAGTCTTCTTTTAAAAGCTCTTGTTTGGTTGAAAGTGAGTGTTTAGAGGGTAAAACTAATGCCAATTCATCTGTGGCATATGGAATTACTTGTAGCAAATTTTCTAAATCTCCAGGTAATTGTCCGCCAATAATGGCTAAGTCAATCTGACCATTTGCGACACTCCAACCAGTTCTTCTAGTACTGTGAACTTGAAGTTGAACAGATACATCAGGGTATTTTTGTCTGAATAGTCCTATCATTCTTGGCATTAAATAAGTTCCGGTTGTTTGGCTGGCTCCAATGACAAGAGTTCCACCTTTTAAGCTATTTAAATCTTCAATAGCTTTGCAAGCTTCGTCGCATTGATTCAAAATTCTTTCGCAATATTCAAGCAATAGTCTTCCTGCTTCAGTTAATAGAGCCTTCCTGCCACCTCTGTCAAAAATTGTGATTTCAAGTTGTTTTTCTAGATTTTGTATTTGTAAACTAACGGCAGGTTGGGTTACATATAAAATGTCGGCAGCTTTTTTAAAACTTCCTTGAGCTGCTATAGCTTTTAGTATTCTTAGTTGGTCGAGTGTAAATGGTAATTCTGGCATCTATTATGCCTACAATTAACTATAATTCTAATGCTAATAAGCATTCTTGTTAAGAACAAAAGTTATTTGAAAAATTTAAATATATGGAGACTCATAAAACTTCACTAATAATCCTACTCTTGATTTTTATTTTTGCTTTAATTCATAGTGGTGGAGCTGCTTTAAGAATCAAAGCAGAATCTATTATTGGCCCAAGGTTATGGCGGTTATGTTTTGTGTTTTTAAGTTTGCCATCTGCAATTATCTTGATAAGTTATTTTTTAGCACATAGATATGACGGAATTAGATTATGGAATTTACAGGGAAATAACTTCGTTTTTATGATGGTTTGGTTCTTAACTGCAATAAGTTTTTTATTTTTATATCCAGCTACTTATAATTTGCTAGAAATTCCTTCAGTTTTAAAACCTAAAGTACGAATTTATGGAACTGGGATAATGAGAATCACAAGACATCCACAAGCATTTGGTCAGATAATTTGGTGTTTTGCTCATACTTTATGGATTGGTACATCATTCACATTAATAACTTCAATTGGCTTAATTTTGCATCATCTTTTTGCAATCTGGCACGGGGATAAGAGATTAGCAAATAGATTTGGAGAAGAATTTGAAAAGTTTAAAAAAAATACTTCCATAATCCCCTTTATGGCAATAATTGAAGGGAGGCAAGAATTTAACATTAGAGAATTCTTTAGGTTATCTCAACTTGGTATATTGATTGCAATAGGACTACTTTGGTGGTCTCATCAGTACATAAATATTGCTGTTAAAACATTTAATTCATCATTTTTGTCTGAATTTTTCAATTGACAGTTTAAAATCAAGATATAAGTACTTTAAAACATGCCTCAAGCTTCAGAAATTGCCTGGTTAATTCCTGTTTTCCCACTTATTGGAGCAGTGCTTTCTGGCTTAGGACTAATAAGCATCAACAAGAAAATTAATAATTCAAGAGAAATTGTTTCTGTAGGTCTCATTTCTTTTGTTGGGATTTCTACGGTAATTAGTTATAAAGCTTTAATTGAACAAATTAATGGTTATCAATCAGTAGAAAGATTATTTGTATGGGCCAATGCTGGGGATTTTACAATTCCAATGGGATTTGTCCTTGATCCTTTGGGGAGTGTAATGCTTGCATTAGTAACCACAATAACTTTGCTGGTAATGATTTACTCTCATGGTTATATGGCGCATGACAAAGGTTATGTCAGATTTTTTACATATTTAGCTTTATTTAGTAGTTCAATGATGGGATTAATAGTTAGTCCCAATTTATTAGAAATTTATGTTTTTTGGGAATTAGTTGGGATGTGTTCTTATTTATTGGTTGGGTTTTGGTATGACAGGGATGGTGCTGCACACGCTGCACAAAAAGCATTTGTTGTTAATCGAGTGGGAGACTTTGGATTATTACTAGGAATTCTTGGCCTATTTTGGGCAACAAATAGTTTTGATTTTAATGAGATAGCTAATGGAATTTC
The DNA here is from genome assembly GCA_003211415.1 of Prochlorococcus sp. AG-670-M15. GTDB lineage: Bacteria > Cyanobacteriota > Cyanobacteriia > PCC-6307 > Cyanobiaceae > Prochlorococcus_A. The sequence goes on from QCSV01000016.1 coordinate 21,327, forward strand.
TCAATCAATATCTGACAATTCGATACCCATTTGGGCTGCTTTATTACTTTGTTTTTTAGTTTTTTTAGGGCCAATGGCAAAATCTGCTCAGTTTCCTCTTCATGTGTGGTTGCCTGATGCGATGGAAGGCCCGACACCTATTTCTGCACTTATCCATGCTGCAACAATGGTTGCTGCAGGAATATTTCTTGTAGCAAGACTTCAACCTTTGTATTCAATATTCCCCTCTATTCAGTTCATTATTGCTTTAGTTGGCACCATTACTTGTTTTTTAGGAGCATCTATAGCTTTGACCCAAATGGATTTAAAAAAAGGTTTAGCTTATAGCACAGTTTCTCAGCTTGGATATATGATGCTCGCAATGGGTTGTGGAGCACCAGTAGCAGGAATTTTTCATTTAGTGACTCATGCATGCTTTAAAGCAATGCTATTTTTGGGATCTGGTTCAGTAATTCATGCTATGGAAGAAGTAGTTGGTCATCAGCCTGTATTGGCTCAAGATATGAGATTGATGGGCGGTTTAAGAAAAAAAATGCCATATACATCGACAACATTTTTAGTTGGTTGTGTAGCAATTAGTGGAATCCCACCATTGGCAGGTTTTTGGAGTAAAGACGAGATACTTGGAAATGCTTTTATATCATTTCCAGCTTTTTGGTTCGTAGGACTTTTAACAGCTGGTATGACTGCTTTTTATATGTTTAGGCTTTATTTCTTGACATTTGAAGGAGATTTCAGAGGGGAGAATAAAGAATTGCAAAAAGAGCTTCTGAAAGCCTCTAAAACAAACCTAGATGAAGAAAATGAAGAGGAGCATGAAGAACATGGCTCTATTCATGAATCTCCCTGGTCAATGACATTTCCCTTGGTATTTCTAGCTGTGCCTTCTTTAATTATTGGTTTTATGGGACTTCCATGGGATAGTAAAATTGCAAATTTACTAGATCATGAAGAAGCAGAGGCTGCTGCAAAAGCCTTCGAATTAAAAGAATTTTTACCTTTAGCTATTGCGTCAGTACTTATTGCATCAGCTGGAATAATTATTGCTTATCAGGCATATTTTGTGAAAAAAATCAATTTATCAGTTTTATTTGCCGAAAAGTTCCCTAGCATCAATCGATTTTTATCCAATAAATGGTATCTTGATGATATTAATGAAAAACTTTTTGTTAAGGGTAGTAGAAAACTTGCTAAAGAAGTCTTAGAAGTTGATTCTAAAGTTGTTGATGGCGTCGTAAATCTTACTGGACTTGTAACTTTAGGTAGCGGAGAAGGTTTAAAATATTTTGAGACTGGAAGGGCTCAATTTTATGCGCTTATTGTGTTTGGTGGTGTCATTCTACTAGTTGCTATATTTGGTTTCCAATCTCCTCAGGTATCTTAATTACAATTGTGTGTCTTCACTGTCCATTGGGGTGAAAAAATACAGAAAATTTCTAGACTTTATTTAAGATAAATTTCTTATTAAATTGAGTACTTATTTTTATACACATTTTGCGACACAAATGTTGGGAACTTTGGGAGCTGGATTGACAAATTTTCCTTGGTTATCT
>QCSV01000017.1 GCA_003211415.1 Prochlorococcus sp. AG-670-M15
AACATTATTTACGATAAAAAAAATATTTCCACTTAGACAAAGGCCAAGGCCAGTCTATAAAGATAGAACTTGTTTGAATTATTCAATAGGAAGATGTCCAGGTGTTTGCCAAGAAGTAATATCATCTGACGATTATAAAAAAATAATGAAACAAGTATCTATGATATTTCAGGGAAGGAATGATGACTTAGAAATATTTTTACAAAAAAAAATGTTGCAATTTTCAAATGATTTAGATTATGAAAGTGCAGCAAAAATAAGGGACCAAATTTCAGGTTTAAAATTATTAACTGAATCACAAAAAATATCAATACCTGATTCATCAATTAATAGGGATATCTTTGGAATAGTTTCAGAAAAAAATGTAGCTAGTATACAAATTTTCCAAATGAGATCTGGTAAGCTTATTGGAAGAATTGGCTATAGTCAAAAATTAAATAATGAAGATGAAAATCTTATTTTACAAAAGATATTAGAAGAGCATTATATGAATGTTGAAGCCGTAGAAATACCATCAGAAATTCTTATTCAATATAACCTTCCAAAACAAGCAACCATAGTGGATTGGTTAACGGAGCTAAGAAAAAAGAAAGTAAAAATCTTAATCCCAAAAAGAAATAGAAAACATGAAACTGTAGAAATGGTTTTAAAAAATGCGAAATTGGAATTAGATAGAATATTAAATGGGATACAAGATAATGAATCATCAATTGAGGATCTTGCCCAAATACTTGAATTAAGCGAACAACCTAAAAGAATTGAAGGTTATGATATAAGCCATATACAAGGAAGTGACCCTGTAGCATCACAAGTCGTTTTTATTGATGGGATTGCTTCTAAACAACATTATAGGAAATATAAAATTAATGATCCAAACGTTTTTGTAGGACATAGTGATGATTTTGCTTCGATATATGAAGTAATACATAGAAGGTTTAAAAAATGGTCAAGATTTAAAAAAAGCGGAGGGGATTTTTCAATAATAAATGATAAAACGAATAGCAAATTAGACAATGAACTTCTATCAGATTGGCCTGATTTAATAATGATTGATGGAGGGAAAGGACAGTTAAATGCTGCTATTAAAGCATTAAAAGATTTAAATCTTGAGGAAGAAGTAACTATATGTTCATTAGCAAAAAAAAATGAAGAAATATTTATTCCAGGCTTAACTAAGTCTCTTAATACTGATGTAAATCAAAAAGGAGTTCTTCTATTAAGAAGGGTTAGAGATGAAGCACATAGATTTGCATTATCTTTTCATAGAGACAAAAGATCTAAGAGAATGAATAGATCTCAATTGTCCCAAATCAGTGGATTAGGACCATCAAGAATAAGAGAATTGCTTGAGCATTTTAAATCAATAGACGCCATAAGAATAGCTAGTAAAGAGGATTTATCAAAAGTTAAAGGACTTGGAAAAAATTCAGTAAATGATATATATGAATATTTTAACGAGTTATAAATATTAATTAATTTTTGAAAAATAGATTTCTTGATATTGTTTAATATAACTATATTAAAAATATATATTTTTAAATTAATCTAGTAATTTGGCAGCTGAAGCATATCTCTGGTTTAAATCACTTCACATTATGGGTGTAATCGTTTGGTTCGCGGGACTTTTTTATTTAGTAAGACTTTTTATATACCATGAAGAATCTAAAAATATGGATAATGAATTAAAAATTGCATTTAATAAACAATACACCTTGATGGAAAAAAGGCTGGCGAATATAATCACAACACCTGGGATGATATTAGCTTTAAGTATGGCTATATGCATGGTTATTATGCAACCAAGTTGGTTAAGTGAGAAGTGGTTGCAAATTAAAATTTCTTTTGTTTTAGCATTAGTAATTTATCATTCTTATTGTTATAAAATTATGTATTCATTACAAAATGGCACTTCAACCATTTCAGCAAAAAACCTTAGATTATTAAATGAATTGCCTACTTTATTATTATTTATAATTGTACTTTTAGTTATTTTTAAAAATAATTTTCCAACTAGTGTTGCTACTTGGAGCGTAGTTGGACTAATTATTTTCATGTTGGCTTCAATACAATTATATGCAAAAATTAGAAAGAAAAATGAGAATTCATTAAGTAATGAATAGGGAAGACTTAGTAAAATTAACTTCCAATATTAATAAAAATAGTTGTCCTAAAAATATTAATTTTCACTGTCATACAAAATTTAGTGATGGAAGTCTAGAACCATATGAACTTTTAGAACAAGCTTATAAAAATAACTTGAAATTTTTATCAATAACCGATCATCATACAATTAAAGCTCATGAATATATAAAACAAAATAATATACTCCAAAATTATCCTAAAGATTCTTTTACATTAATTTCGGGAATAGAAATTAATTGTTTAATTCTAGGATGTTTAGTACATGTAATTGGATTGGGAATAGATATAAAAAGTAAATATCTAAATCCATACATCCTTGGAGAGTCACCAATAGGTAATGATTTAAATATTAAAGCAGTTATTAAAGCAATAAATTTAGCTGGTGGTTTATCATTTCTTGCACATCCAGCGAGATACAGGATTCCCTTTTATAAATTAATTCCAGAGGCCAAAATACAAGGCATTGATGGAATAGAGGTTTGGTACGATTATGAACTTAATGAAGTATGGAATCCTAGTTTATTTGTATGTTCAGAAATAGATAAATTAGCGGATAAATATTCAATGCTAAAAACATGCGGAACAGATAGTCACGGACTTTCGCTATTAGGTAGATAATTCAGAATTCGTTTTTTTCAATGATTGAATCAGTATTAATAATTATGTTCTTTAAATTTTCAATGACATCTGATGAACAATTTTTCCACATTTTTCTATTGACAATTTCAAGAAATCTTTGTGCAATATCTCTTAATGCCCATGGATTATTCTCCAGAAAGAAATTCTTAAGATCCATATCACATAACCATGATTTATAAACTTCCTCATAACACCAATCTGAGACTACTTCAGTAGAAGCATCAAAAGCATATAAGTAATCTAGTGTAGCTGAAAATTCAAACGCTCCTTTATAACCATTATCCTTCATTCCATTTATCCATTTAGGGTTAAGTATTCTTGATATAACAACTTTATTAATTTCATCTTGTAATTTTGATATTTTAGACAATCCAAATTTTGATAAATCACCATGATACATATCAGGTAATTTACCGCTCAATTTTTTTACTGCTGAAGATAATCCGCCCTGAAACTGATAATAATCATCAGAATCTAAAATATCATGTTCCTTATTATCTTGGTTATGAACAACTAACTGCACATTTTTAAGAGCATTTTCTAATGATTTTTTATCCTCTATAGGTTCAAGATTATCATTGTAAATCCACTTACTCCAATTAAGAAAAGATTCTCCAAAATCATCAATATTATCCCAATTAGAATTTGAAATTAGTTCTTGCAGACCAGCTCCATATGAACCTGGTGCTGAACCAAATATACGATTAATTGAATCACCATCCCTTAATGCCCCAGCAAGAGGGTTAAATTTATCATCCTCATTAAGATTAGAAACAAGATTTATTGCTTTAGAAGTTAATTTAACTAACTGTGGAAATGCATCTCTAAACATTCCCGAAATCCTTAAAGTAACATCAACCCTTGGTCTTTCGAGAACAGATAAAGGAATAATTTCTAGTTCTACTACTCTTCTTGAAGGCCCATCCCAAATAGGCTGTACTCCTAATAAATATAGTATTTGACAAATGTCTTCTCCACCATTTCTCATTGTGGAAGTTGCCCATACAGATATTGCTATATTTTTTAAATCTTCTCCATTATCTTGTTTGTATAAATCAAGTATTTGTGAAGCGGATTGACAACCAACACTCCATGCTGATTCAGTTGGCAGTCCTCTCGAATCAACTGAAAAGAAATTTTTACCAGTGGGTAAAGCTTCAGTTTTACCTCTCGTAGGGGCTCCAGATGGACCACTTTTTACATATTTGCCATTTAATGAATTAATAAATGATAATTTCTCATTATATGAAGAATTAATGATTGGATATAGAATCTCTTTTTTTAATAATAAAAAATACTTATTATGTTTTTTATCATTAAAGAAATAGTCTATTATTTTCTGATTTTTATATTTTTCTAGAATTTTTATATTTGTATTCTTTTTATAAAAAAACAAATATATTAAATACTTTGCTTGTTGTTCCAAAAAATCAATTGCCATTCTAAAGTTTAAAATGTTTTTTTTGGAAAAAGTAAATAATATTTTTTTATCCTTTTCACTTAACATTTGATCATATTGATTTGTCCAAGGATTCAAATCTAGTTTTAAATGTTTTGCTATATATTGAATAACACCAATTCGGTTGGCATTTGGGACTCTAGCAATACACAAGAATAAATTAATTTCATTAATGTCATTCTGCCTATTGCCAAAAATATGCAAACCTGTCCTAATTTGAGATTCTTTAATATTGCAAAGAAAGGAATCAATTTCTTCTATTTGATTATTATTATTCTTTAAACTAATTTCGCTAAAATCTTTTTTAATTAATTTAAAAATGGATTTTTCTATTATTTCAATCCGATTAGAATTTAATAATTTTGCTTCAAAATATTCGTCTAAATAATTTTCTAATATTGAATATTTTCCATATAATTCTGACCTATCCAAAGGTGGGGTTAAATGATCAATTATTGTGGCAGCAGTTCTTCTTTTGGCCTGGGATCCTTCGCCAGGATCGTTTACGATAAAAGGATATATATTAGGTATCGCTGGACAAATAATATTTGGAAAACATTTATTACTGAGACCTATAGATTTGCCAGGTAACCATTCAACAGTCCCATGTTTACCAATATGGCAAATAGCATTTGCTTTAAAAACTTTCTCAATCCAAAAATATTGTGCTAAATATCTATGAGGAGGTGGAAGATCAGGAGAATGAATATCTCTATCTGAGAAAGAGTCATAACCTCGCTGTGGTTGAATCAATAATGCTATTTTTCCAAATCTAAGACCATTTATTGAGAAGCCTTCATTATCAAGATCGATTGCATCAGATGGTTTACCCCAACGATTAACAATAATATTTTTTGGATCAAGTTCTAAATAATTCCAATATTTTAAATAGTCACTCAGTGGTAAGTAATCTAATGGTTTATTATATTGAGATTCAATATCATTAGTTCTAGTTTTTATAAGAATTGACATTAATTCAGATGAATCTTGAGGATAATCACATGATCCAAGGTCATAACCTTCTTCTTTTAACCAGTTAAGAATATTTATTATTGAAGATGGTGTATTTAAACCAACACCATTACCGATTCTTCCGTTCTTTACAGGATAATTACTTATTACTAAACAAATTCTTTTATCAAAATTATTAAGTTTTTGAAGTTTCACATAATTTGTTGCAAATTTTGAAATCCATTTAATCCCTACTTGATAAGCTTTATAACTAGTTATTTCAGTGTAAAGTGTATTTTTTATTGAAATTATTTCTTTAAATGCAGAAGGACAGGTAGTAATTCTTCCATCAAATTCGGGAATAATTATTTGCATTAATAAATCAGATGAATTCATTCCAATGGAAGAATTTAACCAATTTTTTATTGATATATTAGAAGAAAGCAACTGTAAAATTGGGATTTTTAGAGAAGTAAAAATATTTGTAGAATTTTCAATTAAATCATTATTTTTGATTTGAGATGAAGAAAATGAAGTTGTGGTAATTATTATTTTAATATCTTCTTTTTTAAAAATTTTTATTAATTTCTTTTGAATAATATGATCTTTTAAAGTAGAAATAAAAAATGTTTTAGGGGATAGTCCGCATTTTCTTAACTCCAAATTAAGTTTTTCATTTACTTCAATTTCATTAGCCAAAAAAAGCGATTTATAAGATATTATTCCTATCTTTTCTCCTTTTTCAATTTTCCAATCATACAAATAAGGATCTGCATAAAAAGAAATCTTCAAAAACTCATCAGGAATTAATATTTCATCTTTTTTAAGGTAATTTAAACAATTAAGAAATTTTCTATAATTATCAAGTCCTCCAGATCTTAGTAATTTAGAAATATTTAATGCTACATCTTTATCTATACTACTAATTTCACATAAGGAAACTTCCTGATCAAGGGTACCTGATAGGATTACTAACTTCCTTTTTTTATCAACTGCATGCCAATTTAAAAGTTGTTCAATTCCATAGTTCCATGTACCTTTATCTCCAAATAATCTTAGTACGACAACTTTTGCATAATTAATTGTTTTTAATAGATAATTATCTATTTGAGCTGAGGAATTTAAATTAGAAATTTCTAAAGCTCTAATATTATTTTTTAAAAAAGCAAATTCTTTTTCAAACAATAAGTTCGATAAGAGTTTTAAATCAGCTTTGACACTTGTTATAAAAATAAAATCTGCAACTGGTTGCTCTATTAAATCATCCTTATTCTTTTCATTTCCTGCTATATTCAATATCCTGTGCATTTTTATATATAAATAGGGTTTAGAATACGTAAGTAGGATAATACAATTTTACCTTAATTAAATAAATTAAATATGCATGAATTTCTTCCATACGCCTGGTTCGAAGGTAAATGTACTCTATTTAAAGAAGCAAAAATATCTATAGCTACCCATGCACTACATTATGGTACTGCTGCATTTGGAGGAATGCGAGCGATACCTAACCCTATAAATAAAGAAGAATTCCTTTTATTTAGAACTGATAAACACATAAAAAGATTATCTCAAAGTGCAAAATTACTCTTAACTGATATTACTGAAGAATATATTTTTAAAGCATTAGAAGAAGTTATAAAAAGAAACAAGCCAGAAAAACCTATTTATATAAGACCATTTGTATATACAAGCGATTTAGGTATAGCTCCAAGGTTACACAATATTGAAACAGATTTCTTTATTTATTGTATTGAACTAGGAGATTATCTATCCCCAGATGGTGTTTCTTGTAGAATGAGTAGTTGGACAAGACAAGAAGATAGATCTCTCCCCTTAAGAGGAAAAATAAGTGGAGCATATATTACTAGTTCATTAGCCAAAACAGAAGCTAGCTTATCGGGTTTTGATGAAGCCTTGCTATTAAATTCAAGTGGTAAGGTAAGCGAAGCTAGTGGGATGAATTTATTTATTGTAAGGAATGGAGACTTAATCACTCCTGGTGTTGATCAAGATATCCTTGAGGGGATTACTAGAGCTAGTGTAATTGAATTAGCAAAATCATTTGGAATAAATGTAATTGAGAGGCCTGTTGATAAAACAGAATTATTAATAGCAGATGAAGTTTTTCTAACTGGTACAGCAGCAAAAATTACACCAGTTAAAAAAATTGAATCAACCGAATTAAATGTTGAAAGACCAATAATGAATAAATTAAAAAGTAAGCTTATAGAAATAACAGAAGGTCGTTCTCAAGACTATGATAATTGGGTAACAAGAATTTCACTAAAATAAATTAATTTTTACCTAAAAATGGAATCTTTCAGAACCTATCTAAATAGAGATGAAAAACCATTAATTATTTTTGACGGAGGTACTGGAACATCTTTTCAGAACTTAAATCTTACTGCAGATCACTTTGGAGGAAAAGAATTAGAGGGATGTAATGAAAACCTTGTTTTATCTTCGCCAGAGGTAGTTGAGAAGGTTCATAATTCATTTTTAGAAGCAGGTTGTCATGTTATAGAAACTAATACATTTGGAGCCTCATCAATAGTTCTTGATGAATATGATGTTGCAGAAAAGGCTTATGAGATAAATAAAAATGCGGCATTTATAGCAAAAAAAGCTGCTGCCAAATACTCATCAGTTGATAAACCAAGGTTTGTAGCAGGTTCAATTGGGCCAACAACTAAATTACCCACCTTAGGACATATAGATTTTGATGAATTAAAGCAATCATATAAAGAACAAATTTATGGTCTTATAGATGGAGGAGTTGATCTTCTTTTGATTGAAACATGTCAGGATGTTTTACAAATTAAATCTGCCTTATTAGCATCAAAAGAAATTCTTGAAAGTAAAAATATTGATATACCTTTAATGGTATCTATAACAATGGAAACAACAGGTACTATGCTTGTTGGATCTGATATTGCATCTGCATTAACAATATTAGAGCCATTTAATATAGATATCCTTGGACTTAATTGTGCAACTGGTCCAGAGCAAATGAAGGAACATATTAAATATTTGTCTGAAAATTCTCCCTTCGCTATAAGCTGTATTCCCAATGCAGGTCTTCCTGAAAATATTGGTGGTGTAGCACATTATAGATTAAAGCCAATAGAATTAAAGATGCAGTTAATGAATTTTATATATGACTTTAATGTTCAATTAATAGGAGGATGTTGTGGGACAACACCTGAACATATAAAATATCTGTCTTCAATAATCGATGAAATTATTGATTATGAAAAGACTAACAATAATGGTAAGAAAAATTTAAACGGTTTTATTCCATCTGCCTCATCAATATATAATTCTGTACCGTATAAACAAGACAATTCAATTTTGATAGTAGGAGAAAGATTAAATGCAAGTGGGTCGAAAAAGGTAAGGGAATTATTAAATAACGACGATTGGGATGGCTTAGTTGCAATTGCCAAGCAACAACAAAAAGAAAATGCTCACGTTCTTGATGTAAATGTCGATTATGTAGGAAGAGACGGAGTGAAAGATATGAAAGAAATAACTTCAAGACTTGTTACCAATATAAATTTACCCTTAATGATTGACTCTACAGATGCTGACAAAATGGAAAGTGGATTAAAGTCAGCTGGCGGTAAATGTATTATAAATTCAACCAATTACGAAGATGGCAATGAAAGGTTTGATCAAGTTCTAAATTTAGCCTTAGGGTATGGTTCAGGTCTTGTTGTCGGGACAATTGATGAAGATGGAATGGCAAGGAATGCAGAAAAAAAATATAAGATTGTCAAACGAGCGATTAATAGAACAAGAGAATGTGGTTTGTCAGATTATGAGCTATTTTTTGATCCATTAGCTCTGCCAATATCTACAGGGATAGAAGAAGATAGATTAAACGCTAAAGAAACTATTAGTTCTATATTAAAAATTCGTGAAAATTTCCCAGATATTCATATCATACTTGGGATTTCAAACATTAGTTTTGGTCTTTCACCATTATCAAGAATTAATCTAAATTCAATATTTTTAGACGAATGCATTAAAGCAGGATTAGATTCTGCTATCATCGCACCAAATAAAATTTTGCCATTATCAAAAATTTCTGAAGAGACTAAAAAGCTTTGCTTAGATTTGATTTATGATAAAAGAGAATTTGAAGATGATATTTGTATTTATGATCCATTAGTAGAATTAACAAAGGCTTTTCAAGATTTATCAATTCAAGATTTCAAAAAAGCATCTTCAGAAAATAAAAACCTAACTCTTGAAGAAAGTCTGAAAAATCATATTATTGATGGAGAAAAAATAGGATTAGAGGATCAATTAAATAAAGCGTTAAAAAAATATAAACCTCTTGAAATAATTAATACCTTTTTACTAGATGGGATGAAAGTTGTAGGAGATTTATTTGGCTCAGGTCAAATGCAATTGCCATTTGTACTCCAATCCGCTGAAACAATGAAATTTGCTGTTTCAATTTTAGAACCATATATGGAAACTGTAGATGAAAACATATCAAATGGAAAACTCTTAATTGCAACTGTCAAAGGCGATGTACATGATATTGGAAAAAATTTGGTAGATATAATACTTACAAATAATGGTTATGACGTAATAAATCTTGGAATAAAGCAAGATGTTTCAGCAATTATAGATGCACAAAAAAAGCACAATGCAGATTGCATCGCTATGAGCGGATTACTTGTAAAATCAACTGCTTTTATGAAAGATAATTTAGAGGCTTTTAACAATGAAAATATTAGTGTACCAGTAATATTAGGAGGCGCAGCCTTAACCCCAAAATTTGTGAATGAGGACTGCAGCAAAATATATAAAGGGAAAATATTGTATGGAAAAGATGCTTTCACTGATCTTAAATTCATGAATGAATATATGGATAATAAGAAAAAGGGTAATTGGTCAAATACAGAGGGATTCATTAACAATGAGGGTATAAATATTAATTTAGCCTCATCAAAATCCAACTCTCAAGCTGTTAAAAAATCAATATCTATAGATATAGAGACTTGTAAATTAAATTTAAAAGAAAATTTTATAAGATCTAAATTTATAAAAGAAGAAGAACCAATTCAAGCTCCATTCTTGGGAACGAAAGTCTTGAACGACGTTGATATTGATTTAAATAAGTTAATTTTTTATTTAGATAAAAAAGCTCTATTTAGCGGACAATGGCAAATAAAAAAAGGGAAAAACCTAAGCGTTGATGAATACAATAACTATTTGGATTCATATGCTAAACCATTGTTAGATAAATGGTTAGAAATAATTATAGAGAAAAAACTCATATCACCCAAAGCAGTTTATGGATATTTCAGATGCGGGAGAAAAGATAATAGTATTTTGTTATTTGATGATAATTCATTAAATAAAATTTCCCAATTTAATTTTCCACGACAAAAATCTGGGAATAATTTATGCATAGCTGATTTTTATTGTGATTTAAAAAATGATAAACCGATAGATATATTTCCTATGCAGGCAGTAACCATGGGCGATATTGCTAGTGAATATTCTCAAAAATTATTTAAAGAAGATAAATATAGCGATTATTTGTTATTCCATGGACTTACAGTGCAATTAGCAGAAGCACTGGCTGAGTATGTCCATGCATTAATTCGTATTGAATGTGGATTTAGGTCTGAAGAACCAGACAAAAATAGAGAAATACTAGCTCAAAAATATAGAGGAGCTAGATTTTCATTTGGTTATCCTGCATGTCCAAAAGTATCTGATTCAAACATACAATTATCATTGTTGGATGCAAAAAGAATAAACTTGAGCATGGATGAATCTGAACAACTTCATCCAGAACAAAGTACTACAGCTATCATTTCATTACACTCAAAAGCTAAATATTTCAGCGCTTAAGCTAAATTTTTAGTTGTTTTCTAAATATTCAATAATTTCTTCCTGTAGTTCTTCCATCGTTTCATTATCACCCAGATCAAGTCCCTCACCAGCTGCATCCTGTGTTAACTCAAGATAATATGAAGCACCATCACTAGATAAAAATTCTAATGCGGAAGTTTCATCACTATCTTTAAAAGCTTCATAAAGAGCTTTAAATGCTATGTTTTCAGTAAAGTCCCAATCCATAATGAAAAAAACCTTATTAGAATTATTACCTCCTTACCCCCCATACTCGTCAACCTTTTTTAAAGAAATGTTGGTGTTTTATTATTATCATAAAAATTTATGACCATAAATAATCAAAATCAGTTAAATGTCCTTGGAGAAAAAATTGAGATTTGTAGTTGCGCACCTATGACAGGGTGGTTCAGGGATGGATTTTGCAACTATGACAAAAATGATGGAGGAAATCATTCCATATGTTGTGTAATGGATGATAATTTCCTGAAATATAGTAAATCACAAGGTAATGATTTAATTACTCCCATGCCTATTTATTCCTTCCCAGGACTTAAGGATGGTGATCATTGGTGTATTTGTCTTGATAGGTGGAAGCAAGCATTATTAGACGGTCTTGCACCAAAAGTCATATTAGAATCAACGAATATTGTAGTCTTAGAATCAGTACCACTCGAAAAATTGAAAGAATATCAATTTAATAAAAAGTAATTACAAGTTTATTTTTTTTTTTAAAATGATAATGATAAATTTTTTTAAATGAGTTTAGAAATATATTGGAAAAAAGCACTAGAACAAACTCGATTATCAATTGATGATGAATCATTATATCCTCTCAAAACTGATATTATTACAAGAGATTTATATGAAAAAGACGACTTCATAATTAGGAAACTAGATACTTCAAAATTTAATAAAAAAAAAATTTATGGTCCTAAGCAAAATCCATTTTGTCCTTGGGAAAAGATTCTAGAAATTGATAAAATTGGTGATAATCATCAACTAATATTAAATAAGTACCCTGTCCAAAAAGGACATATTTTACTTATTACAAATGAATGGAAACCTCAAAATGGATGGTTAGATATAAAAGATTGGAGAGCGATCCAACAAGTTAATAAAGATACTAGTGGATTATGGTTTTTCAATAGTTCTCCAATTGCGGGAGCAAGTCAACCTCACAGGCATTTTCAACTTCTGCGTAGATCTAAAGGTGAGATATCATGCCCTAGAGAAAAGTGGTTTTTAGAGATGAACTCATATCAAGATCTAGATAGTAAGCTTAAAAAAAATATTATTGTATCCAAATTTAATTTTTTAGAAAATCCATCATGTCTTTTTGAATTTTACTTAGAATTATGCAGTAAATTAGGACTTGGGGATCCTATTAGTGATAAGAAACCGATATATCCTTACAATATTTTAATAACTAATAAATGGATAGCTATTATAAAAAGAAAAAATGATCATATTCATGGTTTCAGTATTAACGGTTTAGGATTTGCAGGATATCTATTAGTAACTGAAAATTCAAATATTAATTATTTAAAGAAATTAGGCCCTGAAAAACTTCTAGAAAGTTTTGTTTGAATACTAGTTAGTTACTTCAACTTCCTTATCTCTGCTTATTTGGCTTTCTAGAACTTCTATAGATGCTGTTACGGAGGCAATTTTACGTTCAAGTGAATCCTTAATATAATTGAGCATTTCTAATTTCTTATATTGATAAAAACTCTTTTTTTCTTTAGATGACTTGAAATAACAATTAAACATTTTATTCTAATTATAAATAGATACTTAATTGACTTGTGACATTAAATTAAATTGGTTTTAATTTAAAAACAATATTCCATATGGACTTTCAATTTTTTTTGAATAAAATTAAATAAATTCCTTACTATCCAAGCAAAATATTATTGAATATTCCTGAAAATACAAATACAAAAAGAATTTCAATTGATTTACCTGAGGAACTAATTTCCAGGTTTGATCAATTACGAAAAGAGTGGGGATTTAGAGCTAGAGGACCTGTAATAGAAAAGATACTTAAAGAACTTCTTCAAGAGGATGATTTACTACCTAAGAACCAACAGCAAGAAATAGACTTTAACGAGAAGAATAATAATGAAAATTTAAATATTGATGAAGATACTGCATTGGTATTAATTAAATCAGACGTTAAAAATGGAGTTAATGAAATATCTTTGAATAAAAAAGTTTCAAATAACAATCAATATAAGGAAAAAGCCAACTCAAACATAAGCCTTCCCAATTTTGTTGAAAAAAAAGTAAAGAATCTAAGAAGAAGTATTAATAGTGAAAAATTAAAGGAGAATATTAATGATATTCAAATTAATACTATTAAAGAAACTGAATTAATAAAATGTCGAATTGAGTTAATTAGTCATTGGAAAACCTTATATGGATCAGTTCCTAATGATCATGTAGTAGAAGCTTCAATGGATTGGTTTGGAAGGGATATATGGCCAAATCTCGATGGAACTGAAAATCTACCCTTTACGTGGAGTGCAGCCAATAAATTAATGTCTGAATTATGTCCATTTTGGATAAGGAAAAATCCATCCCTTGAAATTGTTTTATTAATGATTGGGGTATTAGAAGACCCTTTTGCTACATCAGATTTAATTAATAGGATACCAACACTTATGAGAAGGTTTGTAAGTAGATTTAAGCGAAATAACAGATCAAATTCATTTGAAACTTTGGACTCAACAATGACAGTACATGGAGCACTTAAATTATTGAATTTATCAACATCCGCAGGATCATCTCATACGTTGCGCAAAATCAGGGATGCCTATAAATCAATGGCTTTAGAGACGCATCCAGATGCTGGAGGTTCAACAGATCAAATGCGAAAATTAAATGAAGCGTACCAATTGCTAAAAAATCTATACAGAAATTAGTATACGTATTCTTATATAAGACTTACTATAAGTCTATTTAATAGTCTTATATAAGATAGCTACGAAAGCAAATATTGCTGATCACCATCATTCATTTAATATTCAAATTTGTGCAACAATAATTATTTATAAATAGAAATTAATATAAATATCTACCTACAAAAATATAAAATTACGTTGTATAGTAAATCTTATATGGGACTAAATACTAGTCTAGTATATAGTCTTATAATAGATTAATAAGATAATTTAATTTATCAATTTAAAAAGCAATCCCAGAACAGCTTAATACATCGGAAAAAAATAAAAATTGAATAATAATTCAATAACTTATGTCCTTTTTATGTCCAAGAAAATAATAGTTACTAAAAGTTATTGCTATAAAAGACTTTTTTATCTACACGTACTGCCTTAAAGACAGTACTACTTAGGTTGAAGCTTTTCAATGGCAGTTTGTTTATCAATACTAGGAATATCACTTAATCCGTTTGCATCAAACCAAGGGGCACTAGCCCAATCAAATCCTTCCCCAAAAGTATTATCTGGTGAAGTTACATACCAATGACATGAAGCATCTGGTATGTCAACAGCACATTTTGACCAATCATCTGACCACTGTGGGACTTGTACCCACAGCACTGAAGAAAGAAGTAGAGATAACAAATTGAACATGGTATTTATCATACAACATTAAATAGTTTTATACGATTATTATTTATCTTATCTAAGAATTATATTTAGACTAATTTATAGTCTCATATAAGAATAAAGATACAATTATTTCCTCAATGTAGTATTAAAACATTTTTCAATATTAGATATGATATTTGAATGTATTGATGTAATATCCGAATCCAGTAATGTTTTATCTTTATCTCTATAAGATAATCTAAATGTATAACTTACATGATCATCTCCAAATTTAGTATCTTCAAAAACATCAAGTAAATTTACATCCTCTAAGAGATTTTTTCCTGTTTTTCTTATCTGTGATGTTATTTCGCTAATTAAATATTTCTTACTGAAAACAAAATTAATATCCCTTTCAATTTTCGGAACAATTGGGTATTGCTTATATATTGGAATCCATTTATTTTTTCTTATACTAGCTCTCAAGAGGTTAGAGACAATTATTTTAAATAAATAAACTTTTTTTAGTGACTTCTTTTCTAATATTAGTTTGGGATGTATTTCACCAAAATAACCTGCATCTTTCCCTTCAATAACTAATTTTGCTGTTCTTCCTGGATGAAGAAAATCAATTGAATCAGTGGGTTTATCCTCAATTTTTATGTTCAATGATGATAAAGCCTCCTTTAACTTTCCTCTGGCCTGGTAATAATTAAGATCATTATCTTTACCCAAATTTATCCATTTTCCAAATTTTTTATTTCCATAAATCGCACCATTCAGAACTTCTTCTTGAATGAGCTCAGTTTTCTTATAAAAAACATTTCCAATTTCAAATATATAACAACTTGCCTGTCCAGCTTTTATATTACGGTTCACTATCTCCAAATGTTCTTTCCAGATATTATCTCTAAGACAGCTTGTTTCTAATAATAAAGGATTAGAAATCTTTATAAGTTTTTCATTATCTTCAGGAACAAGAGAGTAGCTTAGTACCTCGTTAAAACCGTTTTCTATAAAACCATTTTTTACTTTTCTCAATGCCAACTGTTCTGATGACAATTTTCCAGGCTTAATTGGATTAGGAAGTTTTAAGTCGAATCTGTCATACCCTATTAATCTCGCTATTTCTTCAATTAAGTCTATTTCTCTTATTAAATCATGAGATCTATTAGGAATTACTGCTACATCCCAACCATATTCTTTATTCTTTAAAGTACAACCTATGAGTTTTAATTTATCAACGATTTCATTATCAGATAAATTTCTTTTTTCAAATTTATCGCTAATTATTAACGGACCAAGAATTTTATGTATTCGATTTCTCCGTAGTTTAATAAATATATCCTCATTACTTATTAAATTGGAAGTATTGATGACTGGTGAATTAATAGAAAAATATTCTTCTAAAAGATTAATTGCTCTTGTTACTGCACTTATTGTATTTTTTGATGAAATCCCTTTTTCATACCTGCTGCTAGATTCTGTTCTTATGCCAACCGTCTTTGAAGATTTTCTTATAGTAACTGGATTAAAAACAGCGCCTTCAAGGTAAATAGATGAGGTAGTATTAGTTACAGAGGTCTCTAAACCGCCTATCACCCCAGCAATAGCTACCGGTTTATCACAACAAGTAATAACTGTGATATTGTCATTTAAGTCATATTTTTTACCATCTAAGCAAATAAGGCTTTCGTTAATCTTGCCTTTTCTTACAGAGAAATCTTCTGGATAAACTTCCTTACCAATTAAGTTTGACAGTTTATCTTTATCAAACGCATGCAAAGGTTGACCTTGTTCTAATAGAATATAATTTGTCAAATCAACTAGAAGATTAATAGATTTTATACCTGATTTTTCTATACGGTCTTTAAGCCAGTTTGGCGATAATTTCTCTCCATTTACTCCATCAATGCAGCTTATTGTATAAATGCAATTAGATTCTATAGCCTCTGGACAAAATTTAATTCCCTTAAGTAAATGAATATTGTATTTATGGTTTAATTCTGGAAAATTTAAGGTGGATTCTAAAAGGGCAGAAATTTCACGGGCTATACCTATAACAGACATCCCGTCAGGTCTATTAGCTGTAATGGCTAAATCATATATAAAATCATTTAATTGAAGCAAGTCAGACCCTGGAGTGCCCAATTCATGTTTTAAGGCTAAATCTTCATCAATGATCTCTATTCCTTCACTAGAGTCCTCTAAGCCCAGTTCCTGCAGTGAACATATCATTCCTTCACTCATGACACCTCTAATTTCACTTCTTTTAATAGTTATATCAACAGCATTTAATTTCGTGCCGACAGTAGCAACATAAACATAAATATTTGGTTTAATATTCTTCGCACCACAGATAATTTGTAAACTCTTTGATTTACCAATATCGACTTGGCAAATTGAAAGTTTGTCAGATCCCTCGTGTTTTAAAACAGATAATACCTTACCTAAAACAACACCATTTACATTTTCTGAACAATCTTCTAATGATTCAACCTCAAATCCACCAATAGACAATTTCTCAGAGAGATCTTCAGGAGTAGAAGTAATTTCTACTAAATTATTCAACCAATTTTGAGAAACTTTCATAAATATTTTTTAATCAATGATGATAAAAGAAATAAGTATATCTTCAAAAAAGTTTGTTGAAGATGTACAATAGAAAATTATACAATAAAGTATTAATTAAAATGGCCAAAAAAGGGACAAGAGTTGTAGTGACCCTGGAATGTACTGAAGCTAGGACAAGCACAGACCCTAAGAGATCAAACGGTGTCTCGAGATATACTACTGAAAAGAATCGTAGAAATACAACTGAAAGATTAGAACTAAAAAAGTTTAATCCTCATTTAAACAGAATGACAATTCACAAAGAAATTAAGTAATCAAATCAAATTAAATCATGCCTAATTCAATTTTTAAAAAACAATTATCACCTATCAAACCTGGAGATCCTATTGACTATAAGGATGTAGAACTATTAAAAAAATTCATAACTGAGAGGGGCAAGATCCTACCTAGAAGGATGACAGGTTTAACCTCTAAGCAACAAAGAGATCTTACATTAGCTGTAAAGAGGGCCAGAATTGTAGCCCTTTTACCTTTCGTAAATCCTGAAGGATAATTTCATATTGAATATAGTTGGCACTATAATTAATATCTCAAATATTTGAAAGATTTAACTAATTTAAAAACATATATTATTGACTCTGATGATCCACATGAGGTTGATGACGCTATTTCATTAGAAATAAAAGAAGGAAATAAAAAAAAATTATGGATACATATTAGTAATCCATGCAAACTATTTTTGCATGACTCTAATGTTGATTTAGATGCAAGAAAGAAAAATAGCAGTTTATATTTAATTGATCAGTATGTCCCAATGCTACCTAAAGATCTTCTTGAGAAGGCAAATCTAGCTCAAAATAAAATTTCGGAAACTATTAGTGCAGCAATAGAATTCAATGACGATGGATCAATAAATAATTATGAAATAACTGAAGCAATAATAAAACCAAAATATCAATTAACATATGAAGATGCAAATGAGATATTAGAATTAGAACCTATAGAAGAAATAGAATTAATTGAAATTAAAAAATTACTAGAAAAAAGTATTAAATTCAGAAAGAAGCAAGGAGCAATTATTTTTGAAAGTCCTAATTGTAAAATTAAATCATATAAGGATAAAGTCGTACTAAATAAATTAGAGAAAACAATATCACAAATTATAGTTGCTGAATCAATGATATTAATGGGTTATGTAACAAGTCTATTTATGGATAAATATAATTTAGCGGCTGCATTTAGAATTCAAAAATTAAATTGTAATCCATCTGATATACTTGAAAGATACAATGATAGTGAAATTAAATTTATAATATTAAAACAATATATGGGGAGAAGTTACATAACAACTAAAGCAGGAAATCACGAATCGTTAGGTCTTAAAATGTATGTACAATGCACTTCACCATTACGAAGATACCTTGATTTAATTATACAAAGACAAGTATATAATAAAATTAATAATTACGAACCTCTCAGTATAAATTCAGTCTCTAAAATTATTGATTATTCTAAGATTAGACAAACTGAGAATAATAATATTTTTAAAAATGATAAATTTAAGTATTTAACATTATTTTTTATGAATGAAAAAAAATCTTTTTATAAAATGATATTCGTTAAGTGGATTAATCATAAAAGAAATATTGCTTTGGTTTATTTTCCAGATTATTCACTAGAAATACTTATTACTCTTTTTGTATCTATAGAAATATATAGTAATAAAATATATAAAGTTAAACATATTAAGAATGATAGTAATCTTTTAGAGTTTATTTATTAATAATATAATAAATATAATAGGTTATTATTAGTTTAAAAAATATCTGTTAGTATTAATAAAAAAGCTTTATGACTTTTGTCATTACTACCCCTTTATACTATGTTAATGATAAACCTCATCTAGGAAGTGTATATACAACAATAATTTGTGACTCAATAGCTAGGTATAAAAGGCTTATAGGTGAAAATGTTATTTTCATCACTGGTGTTGATGAACATGGTTTGAAAATACAAAGAACAGCTAATGAAAAGGGTATTGAACCAAAATCACATTGTGATGAAATCTCAGAAGTGTTTAATATTAATTGGAAAAATTGGAATATATCCTTTGATAAATTTATAAGGACAAGCTCAAAAAATCATGAATTTGTTGTTAATGAATTTTATGAAAGAGTAAAAGCATCAGATGATATTTATATGGGAGTGCAAAAAGGTTGGTATTGCGTCGGTTGTGAAGAATTTAAGGATAATCCAGAAAACTCATCAACATACAAATGCCCTATACATCAAAAAAATCTAGAATGGAAAAATGAAGAGAATCTCTTTTTTAGACTTTCAAAATATCAAAAAGAAATTGAGAATATAATTAACGAACCTTCTTTTATAGAGCCAATAGAAAGAAAGAATGAAATTATAAATTTTGTATCTAAAGGTTTAAAGGATTTTTCAATTTCAAGAACAAATGTCACATGGGGAATACCTGTCCCTGATTACGATAACCATACCTTTTATGTATGGTTTGATGCTTTACTTGGATATGTGAGTGCCATTAGTTCTGAGGCGACAAAACCTTCATTGGAAATATCAATTAGTGGAGGATGGCCAGCTGATGTACATTTAATTGGTAAAGATATACTGAGATTCCATGCTGTATATTGGCCTGCAATGCTCATTTCTGCCAATATGAAGGTTCCAAAAAAGGTTTTTGGGCATGGATTTCTAACAAGAGAGGGGCAAAAAATGGGTAAAAGCCTGGGAAATGTACTTGACCCTGATTTATTGCTAACAAAATATGGAAATGATCCTGTAAGGTGGTATCTCATTAAAGACATATCACTAGGAAATGATGGAGATTTTCAAGATAAAAGATTTGTTGACATTATCAATAATGACTTAGCTAATACAATTGGTAATTTATTAAATAGAACATCATCTATGTCTAGAAAATGGTTTGATAATAAAGTGCCAAATAATGAAAATTTTTTAAGTGAAAATATATTAGAGAAATCTGCCAAAATTGCAGTCGAAAACTATATTTATAACTTTGATAATTACAAATTAGATCTAGCAGCTAATGAAGTTCTTAGCCTAGCAATTAATACAAATTTGTATTTGAATGATAATCAGCCATGGCTGTTAATAAAAGAGAAAAATAATCTACCTATTGTTAAAGATATTATTTATAACGTTTTAGAGAGCACCAGAATAATTGGATTATTATTACTACCTTTATTACCAGAATTATCAACAAAGATTAATGAACAACTTGGTTCTATATACAGAGAAGATATTCCTTGGAAACAACAATTAATTTGGGGATTATTAGTTAGTAACTCAAGTCTTCCTAAACCTGCTCCGATAATAAATAAACTGGAGTATGAACAACATTTATAGATTAATAATTTTCCTTCCATTATTTATGCTTGGTTGCGCCCCAAATGTAATTGATGAAAATAAAGTAATACAAAAAATAGATAGGTTAGATATGAATATTTTTTCTAGAAAAGGAGATAAAATTTATAATATTATTAGCCCAAATTCTATTTATGATAAGGTTAAACTAGAATTAAACTTAAAAAAAACAACCATAAGTATATTTGATGGCAAAATTATCAAATATATTATTAATTCAGATTCATCAAAATTAAGGGACAACAATAAAGTTGTAGAACTTACAGGAAATGTAGAATTAAGAACTCTTAATAAAGAAAACGATTTGTTGTACGGTGATTATTTATTTTGGAATATTAAAGATACTAAATATGAATTAATTGGTAATGTAAGATTTGAAAATAAAAATATTAAATTAAATTCAAATAAGGCAGTATTGGATAGTGATGATATAATTGAATTTTTTAATCCAGTAAAATATATAATTAAAGAGGATAATGATGAGAATAAATATGAAATTAATTCAGAAAATGCATATTACAACATCAATACGGAATCCTTTAGTTTTAGTGCAAAGGATAAAAGAGTACGCTCAATAATTTATTTTTAAATATTATTTTTTAAAAAAATATTATTAATTTTTTTTGACCAATTATTTATCCATTTTTCATCAGATTTAGTAAAACATTTTGCACTCCAACCTCCTATCAAAATAAAAGCCTTACTATTTATGGGCACAATTAAAATTGATGGTATTTCAGGACAAAAATTTAGAAATTCATCTTTTCCTGGATAAAATTTAGTACTAGCTAATGATATTAATTTCATATCCTTTATTGATCTCAGACAAGTTTCTCCGGGATTAAATTCATTACTTGAGGTAATACCTCTTTTTAATATATTTACACCATCATTGTGGATTAATATTGCTGCTGCTGCTGTAGAAGTTAATATAGCTTCAGAACCCCATGCAAGTTCATCAATAACTTCATCCGGCATGTTTCTATCGAATAGAAACTTATTTTCTCCTTTTAAAGCAGCTTTATCACCAGCTAATGGTTCAAATTGTTTAAATAAAAAGCCAATCAAAATAATAATTAATGAAGCTATTGCAGCTAACACTTGTGATCTTTCGAGCTCAGGAGTGATTGTTTCTATTGAAATGAAATTTGCTATCTGAAAAATAAAGAGTATTGAACCGACTAATATTAGTGATTTACCATTGAATCCCATATTTTAAATATGTTATTTCTAATTAAATTATGCAAATATTATATTGTTTAGTACATTTAAAATTACTCAAACATAATGTTTTTAATATATAATTAACCAAAACCTTTTAAAATGAACCTAAACATCAA
>QCSV01000018.1 GCA_003211415.1 Prochlorococcus sp. AG-670-M15
GTATGTTTATGTTTGGTCTAAAAATGTTTGGGGATTTGAATGAAGATTGGAGATATACTATGGTTTGTGTAAAAAAGTCTTCTTTTAAGAAGATAATAGTAAAAGTAACAATTATTGAAAAAATAAAAGAATAAAAAATTAATGTGTTTATTTTTAATGATTTAAATATATTCCCAAAATAAACATTCTTCAAAAATAAAGATAAAAAAAACAACGCAATATATGGAGCAGAAAGATCTCCTCTTAATGAGATCATTAATGTAAGAATACTAACTCTTAAAATTAAATTGATAAAAAAATTGAAAGGTTTTTTATCTTTCCCAGTTAAGTAAAAACACTCTAAAATTACAAATAAAATTGCTGGATATATAAATAATGTCTCTTTTGTGACGCTATTTGTATAAATTAATAGACCAGGAGCTAAAAGAATTAATTTCCATGAATTTATATTTTGTCGATCAAAAAATCTTGTTAATAATATCAAAAGTATTAATGAACTTAGAATAGCTATTAAGCAGATTATTATGTATCTATTACCTAAAAAACCTAATTTAGAAAATACCTCTCTTGCTACTGTTGAAGTTGTACCACCTGCTCCATATTCAATGAAACCTAGAAGAAAATCTATATCTCCAAGTCTTCCCGTAACAAATAAAGTTAAAAAACATAAAGTAATTGTTAAAACGTATCTTGTTAAGAAAAAATAAAAGGTATTCTTGACTAATATTCTTTCCATAAATTAATGTTATCAAACTAGGTTAAAGATATTCAATGTTTAGCAGCCTTTATATAGCTTTTGTCAATATAATTTTATGCACTTCTTGTTCTTTTTTAATCGCGCCAGTTGTAAAAAGGATTGGAGAAAAATTTAATATAATTGATTTTCCAGATTCAAGAAAAGTGCATACTTCACCTACTGTGAGGATTGGAGGACTCTCTATTTTTATAACTTTTTTTTTAATTTACCTTATAAATATAAATTTTTTTGGTCTGAATAATTTTGATAGTATTTCAACTATTAATCTAACTTCAATATTGATAGGAGGATGTTTATTTTTTTTAATTGGAATTCATGATGATGTTTTTAAATCATCACCGCTATTAAGATTGTTTTTGCAGTTTTTAGTAGCGTTTATGGTTTCTTTTTGTGGAATAAATTTTGGGAAATTAAATTTTACATTACCTTTTTATGGAAATATTAATTTAATTCTCCCAGAATTCTTAAACCACATAATTACGTCTTTTTGGATTGTGGGCATTACAAATTCAATAAACTGGCTGGATGGTATTGATGCTTTAGCCGCAGGATATAGCTCAATACTTGCTATTGGTTTGTGCTTTTTGATGATTCTTAAGGGTAATGTGATTGGGGTTATATTCTTTTCAATTCTTTTTGGCTCAATTCTAGGATTTTTGTTCCGCAATTTCAAACCTGCCTTTTACATAATGGGAGATTGTGGCTCTAACTTTTTGGGCTTTTGTTTGTCTACAAGCGCTTTACTCTTTTTAAAAAACGCAACATCAAATTCTATCAATATTTATTATCTTGTAATTTTGTTTTCACTCCCAATTGGGGATATGTTAATCGTAATAATTGGAAGATTAATGAATGAAAAAAATGTTTTTCTTCCTGATAAAACTCATTTGCATCATAGACTTATTAATTTAAATTTTGGTTACAGTAAGATAATTTTCTTAATTTATTCTTACTCTTCGGTTTCAATTTTCTTTGGAATTTGTGCATTAAATAAATTACAAATTTAAAAATTAAGATTGATGTTATTGCTTTATCTAAAAAAATTTTATTGATAAATTAACTAATTAAATTTTGGAAAAATCTTTTAAAGTTCTTTTAATACCCTCTTCAAGGGTAATTTTCGGTTCCCAACCAAGTTCTAGCAGGCGCTTAATATTTAATTGTTTTTTTGGGGTCCCATCTGGTTTAGTTTGATCCCATATAATCTTACCTTTATATTTTAATATATCTGCAATTTTTTTTGCTAATTCTTTTATTGAAATATCCTTTCCAGTTCCAACGTTTAAAAATGAAAGCGGCTCTCCATTTTGATCTAAAGGAGCATCTTCAGAAAAAGTATTCCAACTTTCTAGAGCAAAAACAGCAGCATTTCCTAAATCATCAACATGTAAAAATTCTCTTAATGGATTTCCAGTCCCCCAACAAATAACTTCTGGATCCTTTTGTATAGTGGCAGTATAAAATTTTTTAATTAATGAGGCCATCACATGGCTATTTAAAGTATTGTAGTTATCACCTGGGCCATATAAATTGGTGGGCATTAAAGATATTGCATCAAAAGCGTATTGTTTCCTTAAGGCCTCACACAATTTTATACCTGTAATCTTCGCAATTGCATACCATTGGTTAGTTGGCTCGAGTTCTCCGCTTAAAAGAGATTCCTCCATAATTGGTTGTTCAGCAAATTTCGGATAGATGCAGCTACTACCCAGAAAAAGAAGTCTTCTTACTCCATATCTCCATGAAGTCTCGATAATATTATTTTGAATCTTTAAATTTTCAAGCAAGAATTCAGTAGGTTCAGATGAGTTAGCTAATATTCCCCCTACTTTAGCTGCAGCTATTATCACCACATCTGGTTTATTCACTTCAAACCATTTCTCTACTTCCCTTGTTTTCAGTAAATCAAGTTCTTTCCTTGATGTGGTTAGTATTGCTCCTCCTAAACTTGCATCTCCATAACCTTTTCTTAATAAACTCCTATAAATCGCACTTCCCACCATACCAGATGCTCCAGCAATAAAAAATTTATCATTTAAGAAAATTTCTTTTTTCATTTTCTACTTATTTGATGAGAGGATTAATTTAAAGTTCTTTTGATTTTATAATTTAATTATTAAAAATTTTTTATTATGATTCTAAATTATAAAAATATTTATACCATGCTACAAGTTCTTTAACCCCTTTATCTATTGCTGTTAATGGACCTAATCCAAGATATTTATTTAATAATTCACAATCTGAAGAAGTATCTACAACGTCTCCAGGTTGAAGGGGACTTAATTCCTTTATTGCATTAATACCTATTTCTTTTTCTAAAATCTTTATGAAATCTAATAAATTTACATTATCAGGATTTCCAATATTAAAAATCTTATGTGGAGCCCAGCTAATCGAAGAGTTTGGATTTTTTGTATCGAAAAATTTTTCACCACTTGCAGGTTTATTAATAAATAATTTAATGATTTCAACAACATCATCAATATAAGTAAAGCTCCTAGACATCTTTCCATAATTAAAAACTTTGATTGTTTTTTTGTTAAATATCATTTTTGTAAATTTCATTGGAGCCATATCGGGTCTTCCCCATGGACCATAAACAGTAAAGAATCTTAGTCCTGTTGAAGGGATCCCATATAAATGACTATAAGAATGCGCAATAAGTTCATTAGCACGTTTTGTGGCAGCATAGATACTAATAGGATGATTAGTAGAGTCTTTTTCAGAAAAAGGTATGTTTGTATTGCCCCCATAAACAGAACTACTACTAGCATATAAAAAGTTTTTTATTTGAAAATTTCTACAACATTCCAAGATATTTGTGAAACCAACAATATTCGACTCTACATATAAATCTGGATTTGCGATTGAATATCTAACTCCAGCTTGTGCAGCAAGGTTTATAACTATTTTGGGTCTGTATTTGTTAAATATTTCGATAAGGTATTCTTTGTTAGTAATATCAGTTTTATAAAAATTCCATGATGACTTAATTTTTGCAACACAGTCTTTTATATTTTTTAATCTCGCATTCTTTAAATCTACATCATAATAAGAATTTAAATTATCTATCCCAATAACATGATAGCCTTCCTCTAAAAGATTTTTGCAAACATGATATCCAATAAATCCTGCTGCACCTGTGACTAATACATTATTATTATCCACATTGAATGTGAGTCAATGTAATTAAAATATTTGAATATTTGCAATTAATCAAGTTAAAGAATGAAATTTGTTTATTATCTTCAACTATTGAGAACCCATATAAACGAATAAAATGCTTGTGACTGGAGGAGGAAGATTTATTGGTTCATAAATTTGCTTGCCTCTTTAGTGAAAGATTTCGAAGTATTAGTAATTGATTCTTTTTATTATTTGGATTCAAGATTAATCTCTTATGTAGAAACCTTGATTTAATGTAAAGTTAAAGAAAGAGTTTTATTATGAATAAAAAAAATAAAGTTGCTTTTATTACTGGGATCACAGGACAAGACGGGAGTTATTTGGCTGAATTACTTCTTGAAAAAGGCTATGAGGTTCACGGCTTAAAAAGACGTTCCAGTTCTTTTAATACTTCAAGAATTGATAATTTATATCAAGATCCACATGAAAAAGATGCAAAGTTTTTTCTTCATTATGGAGATTTAATTGACAGTACAAATATAATGAAGCTAATAAAAAAAATACAACCTGATGAGATTTATAATTTAGGAGCTCAAAGCCATGTCGCGGTAAGTTTTGAGACCCCAGAATATACAGCTAATTGCGATGCACTTGGTGTTCTTAGGATTCTTGAAGCTGTAAGAAACTTGAATTTAGTAAAAAAGACTAAAATATACCAGGCCAGTACAAGTGAGTTGTATGGCAAAGTACAAGAAGTCCCTCAAAGTGAATCAACTCCTTTTTATCCTAGAAGTCCCTACTCCGTTGCAAAATTATATGCCTATTGGATAGTGGTAAACTATAGAGAAGCTTATGGTTTATTTGCGTGTAATGGCATTTTGTTTAATCATGAAAGTCCTAGAAGAGGCGAAACTTTTGTTACGAGAAAAATAACTAGAGGATTTTCAAGAATAAATTGCGGTCTTGAAAAATGTATTTACATGGGTAATATTGATGCAAAAAGAGATTGGGGCCATGCTAGAGACTATGTATATATGCAATGGCTAATGTTACAACAAAATAAGCCTGAAGATTATGTAATAGCCTCTGGACAAATGAAAAGTGTTCGTGAATTTATAGAGTTAAGTGCAATAGAACTTGGTTGGAATAAAGAAAAGGGAGGGAAAGGCATAATTTGGGAAAATAGTGGTATTAATGAGATAGGCAAAAGAGCCGATAATGGCGATGTTGTTGTAAGAATTGATCCAAGATACTTCAGACCAACTGAAGTTGAACAATTACTTGGAGACTCCTCTAAGGCTCGAAAAGAACTTAATTGGAGAAATAAGATCTCTTTAGAAAAATTAATTTCTGAGATGATTAAAGAAGACTCCAATGAGGCAAAAAAAGAATATTTACTTAAAAATAAGGGTTTTTCAGTATTTAGTCCTAAAGAGTAATGACTACAAAAACTATAAAAAAAATTGTACCAGTAATACTTGCAGGTGGAACTGGATCAAGACTTTGGCCTTTATCTAGAAAAAGTTTTCCTAAACAATTTTTAAATTTACTTGATGATGAATATACTATGTTGCAAAAGACCTATAAAAGAATTGAAAATCTAAACGATATTTGCAGACCAATAATTATTTGTAATGAAGAACATAGATTTATTGTTGGTCATCAAATGAAAGAGATAAAGGTCAAGCCGCTTTGCATATTATTAGAGCCAGAGGGAAGAAATACTACTCCTGCAATAACAATAGCTGCACTTAGAGTTTTAGAGATATTTAAAGATAAAAATATTGATCCTGTACTCTTAATATTATCTTCAGATCACCAAATTAAAGATATAGAGAGTTTTCAGCTTGCGATTAAAAATAGCATAAACTTAGCCTTAAAAGATAATCTAATAATTTTTGGTGTACCTCCTACATACCCTTCAACTGGATATGGGTATATAAAATCTGAAGATCAATTAAATGAAGATGAATATTTTGCAAGTAAAGTTGATCATTTTATAGAAAAACCTGACGTCCAAACAGCTCACTCATTTATTAGGGATAAAAAATATTCTTGGAATAGTGGCATGTTTGTGTTTAAAGCAACCTCTATTCTTAATGAGATCAGGAAATTCTCTCCAGATCTAATTAAGAATTGCGAACAATGTCTTAAGTTGAGTAGTGAAGATCTAGATTTCAGGAGATTGGAAAAACATTCGTTTCTTAAGTGTGAAAACGTCTCAATTGATATTTCTGTATTTGAAAAAACAAAAAAAGCATACGTAATACCTTTAATTTGTGGTTGGGATGATATTGGAAGCTGGGAATCTTTATGGAAAATATCAAAAAAAAATAAAGAAGGAAATTATCTTAAGGGTAGAACATTAATTAGAGATACTAAAAATACATTAATAAGAAGTGAGGATAAATTGGTTGTAGGAGTTGGTCTAGAGAATATTATCATTGTGGAAACAAAAGATGCAGTTTTGGTTGCTAACAAAGATTCTTCTCAAAGTGTAAAAGACCTCGTTTCCTTAATGAATGAAAAGGGATTTAATGAAGGCCAAAATCATAAAATGGTTTATAGACCTTGGGGCTCGTTTCTGTCCATCGAAGAAGGTGATAATTGGCAAATTAAGAAAATTGATGTTACTCCAGGGGCCTCTTTATCTCTTCAAATGCATTTTCATAGATCTGAACATTGGGTTGTTGTTAATGGGACTGCCAAGATACAGATAGGTAATGATGAAAAAATTCATGGTCCAAATGAGAGTGTATACATTCCTTTAGGAGTAAAACATAGACTATCTAATCCAACTAAATTGCCTTTGACTATAATAGAAATCCAAAGTGGAAGTTATCTAGGAGAAGATGATATTAAAAGATTTGAAGATAATTATGGCAGATAGTTTTTAAAATTCTAGAGAGATTTATTTTTATTGAGTTTGATCTCCTAAACGAAATAAATACAATCACGCTTTTGAACTCTTAATATAAACTGTAGACCTTGAATCAAATACCCATGCTGGTTTGTTCTAGTCATCTTTTACTTTAAATGCAATATTAATAACTTACTTAAACTTTAAAAAAATATTAATTAAACATATTTAAAATTTGCATTATTATAAAATGAAAATGCTAAAAAAATGAAATCAATATTTGTTACTGGCGGGGCCGGTTTTATTGGTTCACATACTTGTCTATTACTTTTGGAAAAAGGCTTCACTTTATTTCTATTGGATTTATTTGTGACTTCTTCTCAAAAATCATTAAAAAGAGTTTCTTTGATTTTAAGAAAAAAAGGTATAGATATAAAAGGAAAAATTTATTTAGTCGAGGGAGATATTAAGAATAAATATGATATTGAGAGAGTCTTTAAGATGAGTTTTGAACTGAACAAAATAATTGAATCTGTAATACATTTTGCAGGTTTAAAGTCAGTTGCAGAATCAGTTAAAAATCCAGGTTTGTATTGGGAAAACAATGTAAATGGAACAATCAATCTTTTGAAAGTAATGGAAAAATATAATTGCAAGAATATTGTTTTTAGTAGTAGCGCAACTGTATATAAAGCTAAGTCTAATGCCCCACTTTTTGAGAATGATATTTGTGAGCCAGTCAATCCATATGGAAATACAAAGTTAACAATTGAGAGACTGCTTAAAGATATTTATAATAGTGATCCATCTAAATGGAGAATCGCATCTCTTAGGTACTTTAATCCTGTTGGTGCTCACGAATCTGGTCTTTTGGGAGAGGATACTTTAGGTAAACCTAATAATATTTACCCACTAATAACACAAGTAGCTATTGGTAAGATTAAAGAAATAAAAATATTTGGCTCAGATTGGCCTACAATTGATGGGACTGGAATAAGAGACTATATACATATAATGGATCTTGCGGAAGGACATTTTTCGGCATTAAATTATTTACTTAAAGAAAAACCTCAATTTTTAACTTTAAACCTGGGTACTGGTATTGGAACTAGCGTTCTTGAGTTGATAAGATGCTTTGAGAAAGTTAATAATGTTGAAATACCATATAGTTTTGATAATAGAAGAGTAGGAGATAATGCCTTTGTAATGGCGGATAATTCTTTGGCAAAGAAAATTTTAAATTGGATTCCAAAAAGAAATATAGAGGATATTTGTAGAGATGGATGGAATTGGCAGTTAAAGAATCCAAATGGTTACTAGGTATGTTTCTTTAGTAAAAAATAATAATTTTTAATCAAATAATATTTGATTTATATCTCCCATTTTTTATTTAGTTTTTCTTTAAAAGATAATTTAATAAAAAAAATATATTACTTTAAACACCTATATGATAATTTTTTTAAACCTTTTAAACCATCAATTTTTAAATTGTAAGTTAAAACTAGAAATTAAATTTTCATTTGTGACCTTTTAGAAAGGTAACTCATTTTTATTGAATAAATTTGTAATGCTAGTCAGTAAATTATTTTGAAAAATTCTTATAAGAAATATAAATATTATTGAAATAGAAGAATTTGTTCTCAAGTATAGAAGGCTCATCACGAATAACATAACAAAAGTAGTTACTGTTGTTTTCAATATTGCTTTATCGTTATTATTAAACTTTTTTAAAATAAATTTGAAGTAGCTTAAGCTTATAATGCTGTTACTTTTCGAATAGCTATTAGAATATTTATTATCTTTTTTGTCGCTAATTATAGTTATATATAATAAACAGCCAAATAGAATTATTAATGCAATCTGGAAGTCATAAATTATCACTATTAAACTAAGTATTGAACAAAATATTAAATTTTCAGAATTTTTGATGAAGTTATTAATTCTCTTATTTAATTTTCCTAAATTGTCACCTTTTTTTAATGAAGATTGAGAATTAAAGTCTAGAGTATTCTTGATTTTGTTTTTTAAATTAACTACCAAATTTTCTTTTAATTTACTTAAATAGATTAAAGTTATTAGTGAAAATAATATCAAAATAAGAAAAAAAATAAATATATTTTCATTCGCAGGGAATGGTATTTGGAGCATTTCAAAAATCTCTGCGCTTCTATTTGATAACTTACCTTCTGAAACTGATTTTATTGCCTGAATTGGTAATATTATAAGAGCTATTGAATTAAGTTTATTTGCTACGCCTATAAAAATTGGAAGAATAAAAGGTAAGGATTTTTTGCTTTTATAGAAATTTAACAGAGAATTTAAACCTATTATAAATTTGCTCACTTTACGATAATATTCTAGTTATTGAATTTAATCTAACTCATTAGGGCAACCCTTTAAAGTTGTTATATAAGTAAATTTTTCAAAAAGAATTTTGACAAAATTAATAATTTAGATTCTATTTTCACAATATAATAATATAGATTATAAATTAAGATCATACAAATTTATATAAAAGCTTAATTGTCAAAATTAATGGGGAGATGAACCTTTGCCACTAATAATAGTTCTCATTGTTTTAAATAAAATTATTAAGTCCAAAAAGATTGAGTAATTTGAAATGTAATAAAGATCATATGATAATTTGTTATTTGCATCCTTATATGATGACCCATAAGGATAATTTACCTGAGCCCAACCACTCAACCCAGGCTTTACAAGATGTCTTAAATTATAGTGAGGTATTTTATTTTCTAGAAGAATATTGAATTCTGGCCTTTCAGGTCTTGGCCCTATTAAACTCATTTCCCCTTTTAAAACTGAAATCAACTGAGGTAGTTCATCAATTCTTGTTTTTCTAAGAATTTTTCCGATAAAGGTTATTCTTTTATCATTTTTAATTGCCCATTGGGGGCCATCAGATTCAGCATCAACTATCATTGTCCTTAATTTGAAGATTTTTAATTTTTTTCTTAATAGGCCCTCTCTTTCTTGTGTATAGAAAATTGGCCCTTTATCTGTAAGCCAGATAAATAATCCTGAAATTAATACTAAAGGACTCAAAAATATTATTAAAATTAAGCTTAACGAAATATCTGATATCCTTTTTAATTTAAATTCGAAATCTTTTTCTTTTTGATAATTTTTGGTGAATAAAAAATTATCATACTCAAGAAAATTTACTGGCAAACAATTTAATTCGTTTTCAAACCAATTACTTATAGTGAAAATTTGCACACCATTTCTAACGCAATATTCTAGTAACTCATCTTTATTCTCATAAAATTCAATTTTATTCGAGACCAAAAATTTATCTGGTATTTCATACAAGCTATAGTTTGAATTGATAGATTTAAATTTTATTTTTTTTTGAAATTCAAAATCCTTCATTATTAATTGAATTTCATTAATTAATTCTTTATTACCCTTAACATAAATTGATTCTCTTTTAATAGGAATTAAATAATTTATAATCTTGAGATTTAGAAACTGATTTAAAATTCCTAAAGAGATATAAATAGAAAAGATAAATGGTAAATTTTTCGAATAAAGATTTAAATCTACTCTAAAAATTTTTAAAAAGAATAAAGTTATTGTAATTATTACGCTAATAGTAAAAAGTTTCCTAAATTCTAATAAATATTCTTTAAATACATCTAATTTTCGTTTTTTTGTGTATCTTCCTCTTAAATAACTAACAAATACCCACAATAAAGTAAATATAAGTAATGAAGTACTATTAACTCTTGAAAGTATTAAAAAATCAATTTTATAAATAAGATTATTAAATATTATTAGAGGTAAAACTATTTCTGTCGCAATGATTAGAGATATCCTTATTATTATTTCTAGCTTCGAAAAAATAAATTTATGCATAAAATTATACTTCTATAAAAGAAGGTGCTTCTAGATTTGCTTCATCTATCATGAGTTTTAAACCGCACAATAAAATCCAAGCAATAATGCTTATTCTCGCGTCAAAATACTGTACGTCAAATAGTTGAGTCACACAAAAAATAAATATCGAAGTCCACCAAGCTTTTTCAAAATATATTACTTCAGTATTGAGAGATTTTTTATTAAAAATTATTTTTGCTGAAAGAATTAATAGAAGGATTATTGTAGAAGAAAGAAAAATAGTGACTGGATAGCCATAGCTTATTGCGAGTTCTAATATTATGTTATGAGGATGTCCCCTCCATATGTTTTGCTGTAATTCAAATAATATAGGAAAAGCACCTGCTCCAATCCCAAATAAAGGATCTATAGAGCTTATATTTAAAGCACTTATAAATATATCCAATCGAGTAAGTTTCCTAATCCCAATTCCCTCTCCTGCAAATTCTAACCAAAATTTATCAGGAATTATGTCTCTAAATAAATCTTGAAAACTTCCAGATAATGGCTGGAAAATTGTAATTGAGAATATCAAGCTAATAATAAATATGATAGGGAGAAACCATAAAAGACTTCCTAAGCCTAAAACTAATGGTATAGAACCAAATATGCTAGCCCAAGCATTCCTTGAATTTGTTAAAAATGCAGCAATAACTATCGAAATTAAAAAAATTAATGAAAAAATTCTATGGTAAATATTCTTGGGTTTTTGGATAATTAAAGCTATACAAAATGGCCAAACTAAACTTAACCATGCTCCAGCATAATTTTGATTATTAAAAGGCCCAGTTAAACCATGCTCTTGGATTGGTCTTTGATACCAAATTATTAAGCCATTTAGGGTGTTTAGAGGACCTGTCCAGTTAAAAAAATATTGTCCAAAACCGCTTACTAATAATGGGAATGTACCTGAAACTAATAATATTGCTGTCTTTTTTCTTTTTATTCTTGAGTTAAGGTAATATTGGCAACCCCAAAATATCCAAAAGAAAGGAAGCCAATTGAATGTCCCAATTAAAGAAAGAATTGGATCTAATGAATCTTTATATGAATCTTGTCCAAATAGTATATGTTTCATACTACTTAGAAGAATAAATGTTCCGCAAATAAGAAATGATTTATTCCAATTATCATTTAAGAATTTTTGTTTATTGGTTAAGGTACCTAATAAGGTGGAAAAGAATAGACTTATAGAACCTAAAATAGGTGCGCTAACGAGTAAGAATATACCGATAGAAAACAGTATGGAGCCTAAATTTAAAAAAAAAGATTTATTCATATTTCATCATTAATAATCAACGCTTCCTGCAGGATTCGAACCTGCGGCCCACTGCTTAGAAGGCAGTTGCTCTATCCAGCTGAGCTAAGGAAGCATGAGTATTTTGGGGATCTTTTTACTGAAACTGTCTAAATATCAAGTTTGATATTATAAAAGATAAACTGCCCAAATAACTAATTTATTTTAAGACAGGCTCGTACACTCAACAAGTCTATTTTTAAAAAGAAATACTTCAATAATTTAGTTTTACGATCTCTTTGCAGTTTTTTAATAATAAAAATTTTATTTTTCAGTTTAAGAGAAAAAACGCCACTCTTAGCAAAAAAAATTTTTTAAAGCTATTTTTTAAAAAAATTGGTGTAACTTTTTTTAATATTCAAATTTATTTAACCTATATTATTAAAATCAATAATAAATTTTTGGAAATATATTGAATTATCACTAATACAAAAAAAATTCCATAAATGGAATTTGTTAATTTGACATGTAATCAATGAGATATGATTATATTAAGGAAATTTTTTAAATATTTCTTTGATTAGGGGCAAACAATTATAAAACCTGACTAAGAAGTAAAACCTTAACCAAAATTTAAAGTATTATGATTTGAAATTGTTTTAGTTTATTTTTTTATTGTCAGTATGGTTAAAGTTATAACTTATGGAACTTTTGATACCTTTCATTATGGTCATTTTTTTCTTTTAGAACGTGCAAAGGCTTTAGGCACTCATCTTTCAGTTTGTATATCAACAGACGAATTTAATTTACGTGAAAAGGGAAAATCTGCAAAATTAAATTTTGTCGATAGATTGAGAATCATCAAAAATATAAATTTTGTTGATGAGGTATACGCTGAAAAATCATGGGACCAAAAGATAGAAGATGTAGTAAAACTTAATATAAATGTATTTGCTATCGGGGAAGATTGGGCAGGTAAATTTGATTTTTTAAAAAAGTATTGTGATGTTGTGTATCTCCCAAGAACAAAAGACGTTTCAAGCACTTTAATTAGAGGCTATTAGTGTGAAGAAGAAATATTTTGTCCTTAAATATGTCAATAGAAAGCATTCTCTTTTTTCAAGATATTTTTTGGGATTTAACTTTTCTTTACTAATATTTTTAATTTCTGGATCTAAATCATTAGCTAAAGTAACTTTTGTTGATTTTTATGATGACGATTTCAAGCTTGGAATTAGAAGAGCCTTAAAGTTACTGAATATATATATTGGATTTAAATTGGTAAAAGATGAGACGTTTAACTTTTGTGAAAATATGACGAAAAATGGACTTATGGATATTAATTCAAAGTTCCATGAGATTTTAAAAAGTTATTCGAAATTTACTACAAAAGGAGAGTACTTATATGTTATTTCATCTCTAATTGAAATTGATCAAAAAAAACAAACCAAACTTATTGATGAATTCAATAATTTTGCGCAGGAAATTATTGACCATGGCAATAAGATCTTTAAAAGAGAGCCGGTTGAGTCCTTAAATAAACCACTCAAAATTGAAAGAAAAGGTGATTTTGATATTGAGGATGCACTTTTAGCTCTTGCCGATTGGAATAGAATTTTTTCTAAAGAAAAATATAAGTGGTTTGTAATTTCAGGTACTTTTTTAGGTTTAATTCGCGAGGGAGGCTTCCTCAAACACGACTATGATATTGATTTTGGCATTTTTGATGAAGATTTACTTTTTGATGAAATAAAAAATAAAATACATAACTCTGAAGATTTTGTAATAAGGAAAATTGATTATCTTAATGAAGGCGTTTTTAAAAATGATACATTCATATCTAATAATGAGAAAAAACCGGTACTTTTAAAGATTATTCATAAAACAGGTTTAAATATTGACTTGTTCATTCATTATTCCGATGAAAATATTATTTGGCATGGAAGTAGTTATCACCGTTGGGAAAATAAAATATTTAAACTAAAAACTTATTTACTATATAATTTAGAAGTTTTTGGACCTGAAAATTGGGATTTGTATCTAACTGAAAATTATGGTGACTGGAGAACTCCAGTAACAAACTTTCATTTTAATACTGGAACTCCAAATCTCTCAATAATTAAGAACCCATCATCTATTGCTATGTTTGTGAAAAGAATATCTGAATTCAGATCAAGAGAGAGTTTTTTAAAAAATAAATATATTTTAAATAAATTGAATATTTTATCTGAAAAAGAAATTTTTGATTTGCGTTATATTCAAGAATAATTTTATTTTATTAAAAGATATAAAAAGCTTATATTTACTCAATATATTTATGATCAAGAAATAATCAATGCCATCCTAGGTAGTTTTTTATATTTTCAAAAATCCTTTCTGAATTTCTTTTGTCGTTATATTCAAAAAATACTTTTTTAATAATTTTATTTTTTTTATTTAAATAAGATTCAATAATTTTGTCTACCAGTTTATCTTCTGTTTTAATAACATTTCCAAAAATATCTGTATTTAAGTTTAAATATGAACCATGAGTTTCTAAAAATTTTTCTTGATCAAAATGGTAAAAACAAACTGGTTTTTTCATATAGTGAAAATCCCAGGCAACACTAGAATAGTCTGTTACTAGAACTTTTGATTCCATCAATAATTGATTTATATCTTTTTCTCCAGGCTTAATAAATTTTAAGTTTTGGAATTCAAAAAGTTGCATGAATTTAAACATTTTCATATGTCCGAAAAAAATTAATTCAATATTATTTTCAATTGTGAAATCAACTAAATTTTTATTTTTAAGTAAAGAATTGTAGGATTTATAAAAATCAGATAATAAAAAATCTTCATCTTTTAAAGAGAACAGCCAACTTCTCCAAGTTGGCATAATAAGGATTGAATTACTTTGCGAAGATTTGTCTAAGAGTTCATCATATCTTGCTAGACCAGTAAGAATAATTTCTTCTTCTTTATAAAGGAATTGATCTTTTATGATATTTTTCTCTACTTGATTAGATGCAACTATATAATTTGCGGTATTTATTCCCCCTTTTTTAAACCCTCCAATTTTTTTAAAGCCAATAACACCATGCTGCAAGAAAATAAAAGGTTTTTCTAAAATAGCATTCTTAAAGATACCTTTTTTGGGTTTAAAAATATATAAATGTTCTCTACCTTGAGAAGAAATTATTGCCTTACATGATAGGAGCAATAATAAATGCTTAAATGAAAAATAGTAAACTAATTTTTTACTGTATTTGGCTAAATTTTTAATGTCAGGACTATTCTTTTTGATTACATAGTGACATTTTATATGAGGTTTTTTTTCACACAAATACTTAAAGAAATAGAAGCCATTATCTTGCGCCCGCTCGCTTAGGTATTCACCAATTAAAACACTCTCATCAAAATTTCTTATTAATCCAGTTTTATATATAATTACCGATAAAATTTCTTTAATCTTATGAAAATAAGTTTCATAATTAGTGATATCTCTTTGTGTAATAGAAAGGTGAAGATCTCTAAAAGTAAAATAAATGAGATATTCAATGCCTGAATTTATTTTTTTAAAGACTAAAACTTCATCTCCCTCATTGTTTCTAGGTAAACCCGATAATCTCTTTAAGTAAATATTTTCTTTATTATCTATTAATTCAATATATAAATCCCAATGTGAATTTTTTGCACTTTTTTTTATTAAATCTTCTAGATTGAATTCACATACAAATCCAGAATAATCATAATTATAATTATTAAATCCATATTTTTTAGTAATTCGAATCGACTTTTTAAGTTTTAGGGGAAAATAATATTCGTCAAAATATTGTCTTCCAATAACTAAAATTTTTGCTTTTTTAATCTCAATGCTATTTATACCTGAAATGAAAGCCTCACCATATATCTTCAATTTATTTCCTTTTTTAAGTAATTTTATAGTTTTTGCATAATTAATTTGATTTATAAAACTTGAAGAAAGATTAATATTTCTAAAATTGCTAGAGATTGATTTTCTGGTGTATGTAATTTGAAAAATCAAGCTGAGATCTTTTTTAACTGGAACACTATCAGATTCAAAATAATTATTTAATTTTTTAAATATATGTAAAATCCTGTCTTTTTCTACCTTAATTTTTCTTTTTACCCCCCCTCCAAACTTAATTTTTTTTTCACCAACTTTATAGTAAAAATCTGTATATCCAGAATAATTCAATAATCTAATGTCAAGTTCTGCAATACTCCACAAAAGTTTATTTTTGAAGGGAATTTGAATGATTTTTTTATCTTTTCGATTCACGAAATAAAAAGAGATAACTGAATTATTTTTTACATAAAATTGGACAGAATTTTGAGTGAACTTAATATCCTCTTCAATAATATTTTTTTTAGTTTTATTATTTAATTTTCTATAAATTTTATTTAAGTATTTGTCAAACATTTTTTAAAATTTTATTATTTTTAATTCTTTTAAATTATTTTAAACATTTATCATAAACTGTCATGCTGAAAAATATTGAAGCTTCAGAGTATATTTTAATTTATTTTTCCAGATGACCCTTTGCATGGCAATTTAAGAAGTATAGATACTATATAATCAAAAATAATATATTTGCAAGAATTTCTGGTCGCCGAGTGAATAGTATAAGCGGCATGTGAGTTAATATTCTAACTTTCAAATCCTATCATTTTATTATGATAAGTTACTAAACCAAATTTTTATTAGAGCAAAAATTCTTATAAGGTCAATTTCTCGAACAAAATAATCAATAAAGGAATTGAAGAAAAATTGATCATTCTTCTTAATAAATTGTTAGAGAAAAAACTTATTAATCTATTCCTTCAATAATTGCCAATTAATAAAATATAGATTTCGTTCATTTGTAAAAGATAACTAGATCTTTTTCTTTAGTGTTATGTTATTTAGAAGATTAATTTTTCAAAAAAAAATATATCCATATTATTTATCTTAAATGTCCTTTTATTTTTCATTATAACTATTAAATTAAAACGTTTATTATTTAGTGAATTCAGGAAATCATATAAATAATAAATAAAATCTCTGCCTTGAAAAATTAAAAAAAAAAATTAATTTTTTAATTTTTTTTTCATAAGCTTTAAATATGAACAATACTAAAGTAAATCTTTAAAATATAATTTTGATTAATTATCAAAATATTTGCAAAACAAGAATATTCCCCAAACAAGTTGATTTATTAAAAATGATTATTTTTTCTACCAGATTTAGTCAAGTTATTCACATTATTTTTACAAGAATTAATTAATAAATAAAAATTTTGAAAGCGAAAGGTTTTTTAGAATATAGTATTAATAGATATTGGGGTATTTTTGGCTAAAAGATTATCTAATATTGAAAAAAACGAAATCATTAAAAGTTTTTCTGATGGTATTTCAATAGAGGAATTATCAAAGAAATTTAATTGCACAAAATTAACAATTTCACGTAACTTAAAAAAAATTCTAGGTGAAGATAGTTTTGAGAAATTAAAAAAACAAGAATCATCTATTTCATCAATCACTGAAACCACATCTGATAAAGTTTTAAATAAAAGAAACTTAACAAAGGATGTGGAATTTGATGACCAATTGATTAGCCAAGAAGTTACGGGAAATTTAACAAATCCTGAATTCATCGAGCTGACACCCCTTGATTACGAAATTGATAATTCTATTCAAAAGGATATTTCATCTATACCCTTATCAAAGGTAGACTTTCCAAAAGAAGTTTTCATGATAGTTAATAAAAACGTAGAATTAGAAATAAAAGTTTTAAGAGATTATCCAGATTGGCATTTTTTACCAGAAGATGATCTTAATAGAAAGACCATTGAGATTTTTAATGATTTAAAAATTGCCAAAAGAGATTGTAGAAGGGAGCAAAAGGTACTTAAAGTTCCTAATACAGATGTTTTTAAAATAACTGCTCGAATTTTAATTTCTAGAGGTATAACAAGAATAGTAAATGATGATAAATTAATATCTCTATAGGGTTTATTTTTTTCTGTAATAGTAAAATGAGTTAAGAATACTTCCACTAACAGATCCAAAGATAAAACTCAATCCTATTATGAAACTATTAGGTAATTCTATAGATTCATTAAAAATAAAATTAACTTTATTTTTATAATTACTATTCTGTATACCAATCATTAATAAAAAAAATAATGTTAAATTAAAAGTAAAGGCATAAATCGTTTTTTTTACTAAATTCATTTTTTATGTCTTTTAAATAAACTAATTGTATTAATACAAATTATATATATCATTTTTCTTTAGGTTGTTCTTTTTTGCGAGATATTTTGAGGCTGCGGATAAACTTAATCCCGCTTCAACTAAATCATGCAATTCTTCTTTTAAAAAAAAAGTGTTAATTTTGAAATTATTAGATTTTTTTAAACCACTAATAACTACTGTAAATTCTCCCTTAGGCTCTCTTTCTTTAAAAGAATCAATAACTTTGTTCATTGTTGAGCCAAAATGTTCTTCATATTTTTTGGTGAGTTCTCTACTGATCTCAATTTCTCTATCCTCTCCGCAATAATCCAATAATTCATTCAATAATTTTCTGAGACGATGAGGAGACTCAAAAAGTATGGTAGTTTTTTCACATTTGCTAATTTCTTTAAGGATTTTTTGCCTCTCAATTTTCTTTCTAGGAAGGAATCCTTCAAATACAAACCTAGAGGAGGGAAATCCACTTGATACTAATGCTGCTATTGCTGCGCATGGGCCAGGAATGGGTATGATGTCTATATTATTTTGTTTGCAAATCTTAACTAGTCCTTCACCTGGGTCACAAATTAAAGGCATTCCTGCATCACTTACTAAAGCTATCGAATAATTAGATTTTAAATCATTTATTATTTTGGGAATTTTACTAGCAGAATTAATTTTATTAAAACTTTTGAGAACATTTTGAAATTTATATCTGCTCATTATTTTTTTAGTTATTCTTGTATCTTCAGAAGCTATATAGTTAACTTTTTTTAAAATATTAATAGCACGAGTAGACATATCCGATAAGTTCCCAATGGGAGTCCCAACAACATATAGAACACCTTCTTCAGGTTCCTCCTCTCTGTGAGATAATGAGTATTTATTTTTCATTAAATGATTAAATTACCAAATGGGATATTTAATAGTAATCTTATCGATGATCTGAGGATTTTCAGCTGGGAGGCAGCAGATATTTTGCTTTATTACTCTAAATTGTTAGAAGATTCAGACGGTAAAAGAAACATACTAAAAAATAAAAATGAAGATGATCCAGTTACTTTTGCTGATTTGAAAGTAAATGAATTGATTATTAAAAGAATAAATGAAAAATATAAAAATATTAACTGGGATATTTTGAGTGAAGAAAATGTGAAAATTTCTTCAAAAGTTTTTGATAGTAGAAATGATTGGATATGGATTCTTGATCCTCTCGATGGAACAAAGGATTTTATTCAAGGGACAGGTGATTATGCTATGCATTTGGCTTTGAACTATAAACAAAAACCATACATTGGAATTGTCTTAATTCCAGATAAAAATCAATTATGGATTACAGATGGAAAAAAAACATGGTGTGAAAAAAGAGATGGTACAAAATATAAACCAAATCTCTTAAAAAATAAGAATCTTCAAGAAATGACTTTAGTAACAAGTAAAAATCATGGAAATGAGACTTTGCAAAATTTAATTCAAAAAATTAATTTTCGCAAAGTCGAAACTATGGGAAGCATTGGTTGCAAAATTGCATCTATAGTTAGAGGAGACAGTGATATTTATATTTGTTTAAGTTTACCGGGGAAAAGCTCGCCAAAAGATTGGGATTTTGCAGCACCAGAATCTATTCTGAAAGCTGCTGGTGGAGCAATTACAAATTTAGATAATGAAGAATTAACTTATGGGGAAATTAGTTTTCAACAAGGAGGTATTATAGTAGCAACTAGTGATAGGAATACTCACGGGAGTATTTGTCACGAGATAAAGAAAATTATTGAGAAGGACGCGATTTATCCTATTTAATATTTAGTTTAGTGGAGCAACTGGAGTAGGGGTTGGTTCTGGATAAGACATTCCATTATTTTGTCCTACACCTCTTAAGGTAAGATTAATTCTTCCTCTGCTATCAATTTCTCTTACTCTTACTGTTATTTCATCTCCTTGTCTCACTACATCTTCGACTCTCTCAACCCTTGCCTCAGATAACTGAGAAATGTGAACCATTCCTTCCTTCCCTGGTAATATTTCTACGAAAGCACCTATTGGTATGATTCTTGTTACAACTCCTGAGAAGATCTCACCTTCATGAACCTTGCGCGTTAATCCTTCTATTATCTTTTGTGCTTCTTCTGCAGCAGCTCCATCATGAGAAGCAATAGTGACAATCCCACCATCTTCTATATCTATTTTTGTATTGGTTCTTTCAGTTATACCTTTAATAGTTCTTCCACCCGGTCCAATAACTGTTCCTATAAGCTCAGGGTCAATTCTGAAGCTTAATAATCGGGGAGCATGAGGAGAAAGGGATTCTTGAGGCTTATCTATTGCCGCTTGCATCTTTTCTAAAATATGTAATCTTGCAGGACGAGCTTTTTTAATCGCATCAGAAATAATAGAGACTGGTAAACCTGAAATTTTCATATCCATTTGTAAAGCAGTTATACCCTTATCAGTGCCTGCAACTTTGAAGTCCATATCTCCAAGAAAGTCTTCAATGCCTTGAATATCTGTAAGAATTCGTACTTCTTTACCTTCTTTTATTAAGCCCATGGCAGTGCCACTTACAAGAGCCTTTAAAGGAACACCCGCATCTAGTAATGAAAGCGTGCTTCCGCATACAGAACCCATTGAAGTTGAACCGTTAGAACTTAAAACTTCGCTAACTACTCTTAGGACATAAGGGAATGTTTCTTTGCCAGGCAACACAGGGATTATTGCTCTCTCTGCTAATGCGCCATGGCCAATTTCCCTTCTCCCAGGAGTTCTCATTGGTCTTGTTTCTCCAACTGAGTAAGGAGGGAAATTATAGTGATGTAAATAAGTTTTTTCAGTACTTGGATTTAGGTCATCCATTTCTTGAGCATCACTAGGCGTACCTAATGTAGTTGTAGATAAAACTTGGGTTAAACCTCTTTGAAATAAAGCCGATCCGTGGACTCTTTTTGGAAGAATTCCTGCTGAAGCAGATATTTTTCTAACTTCG
The DNA here is from genome assembly GCA_003211415.1 of Prochlorococcus sp. AG-670-M15. Lineage (GTDB taxonomy): Bacteria > Cyanobacteriota > Cyanobacteriia > PCC-6307 > Cyanobiaceae > Prochlorococcus_A. Next base: position 21,077 of record QCSV01000018.1, read on the forward strand.
TCGAGATCTCTTCCATCAACTCTTTTCCCATCATTAATGATTTGCGATCTCATTAATTTCTTGGTGAGTTTTTTAAAGTCAGCACTTAATAACTTATCATTTTCTGATAAGAGTCCTTTTAATTGGTCGTCCTCTTTCGAAGATTCGATTTTACCTTGCGTCTCAACTTTTATTTTTTCGAGTTCAAGATCTCTCTCTTCCTTTGTAAGATCAAATTTCTTTAAAACTAACTCAATAGGTTTTGTGCAATTTTTCTCTAAAAAAGAAGGTAATGTTTTATCTTCTTCAGGGTCAGATGGCTTAATTTGTTTTATTCCTAAATCTTTTAATAAATCTTCTTGCGATTTAATAAGTTCAGTAACTGCTTCATAACCAAAATCTATAGCTTCAATAGTATCTTGCTCCGATAACTGGTTAGCACCTGCCTCAATCATGACAATTCCTTCAGGCGAACCTGCAACAACAATGTCTAAATCTCCTCTTTCTATTTCTCTATAACTTGGATTTAAAATGAAATCATCTCCTATGAGACCAACTCTAACTGCAGCCATTGGGCCATAAAATGGAATCTCTCCAAGTAAAGTTGCTATCGAAGCCCCTGTAACAGCTAAAACATCTGCTGGAACTCTTTCATCAAGAGAAAGACAAGAGGCAACAATTTGTATCTCATCT
>QCSV01000019.1 GCA_003211415.1 Prochlorococcus sp. AG-670-M15
AGCTTCTCCAATATCAAACTTTGTCACTTGGTCAGCAGTAAAGAATTCAGATCTTCCTGTCCTTACATGGTCAATTAAATGAGGAAAGCCCCTTTGCAAAGCCTCAATTGCTGAATCTTCGTCATATGACCTCTCAGGACCTTTTAAAAATCTAAGAAGTAAAACTCTTGACTGTCTTTTTTCGCATATTCCTAATCCTATTGTTCTGAGAACTACTCCCAAAGCAGCCTGACTTTTACCTTTACCCTCTCCATCGTAAATATGTAATTGACCTTTTGATCTTTCTTGACTATCACTTGCTGTGACAATACCAATTCCTCTATTTCTACTAGTATTCGTCAATTGAACAAAATTAATAAATTTAATCTAAGATATAGATAAGAATATTATTAAAGATTTAATAATAAATTCAACCTATTCTTAGGTAATTTGAATCTTAAAGTAATTAGCATGTTCTATCAACTAGAAATTCTCTCTGATGAACAAAGTGAAAAACTTTACACAATAAGAAGATACATTAAGAATCTTGATAGTGCATGTATTGCTTATTCCGGAGGAGTTGACAGTACATTAGTAGCATCATTAGCATTCGAGCAATTAGGTAGCAAAGCAATTGCAATTACTGGTATTTCTCCTGCATTAGCCAATACTCTACGTGAGGAAGCAAGGATTCAAGCAAAATGGATTGGAGTAAAGCATTTAGAAATTAAAACATCAGAATTAGACCAATCAAGTTACAGTAAAAATCCCAAGGATAGGTGCTTTGCATGCAAAAAAGAGCTTCACAAACATACAACCTACCTCTCAAAAAAACTTAATTACAAGATTGTTTTAGATGGAGTCAATCTGGATGATCTGAAAGATTACAGACCAGGTATAAAAGCCTCAAAGCAGGCGGGAGTCGTCTCTCCTCTCGCAAAATTTAAATTCTCAAAACAAGACATTAGGGATATATCAAGAGCATTAGGTTTTCCTTGGTGGGATAAACCTGCTCAACCTTGCTTATCATCAAGATTTCCTTATGGTCATGAAATAACTAGTGAGAGGCTAAAAATGGTTGAGAAAGCAGAAGAATATCTCAAAGAAGGTGGATTATCGGAGGTTAGAGTTCGATGCCAAGGCTCAACTGCAAGAATAGAAATTCCACAAAATGAATTAAAGCATTTTTTTAACCAATATAATTTCAGTGAGTTAGTTAATTATTTTACTAATTTAGGATTTAATTGCACAAGCTTAGATCTTGAGGGACTAATAAGCGGAAAATTAAATAGGTAAGTATTGTATTAAATAACCGTTCTAATCTGTTTAGAAACTGCTGAAGGCGGGTTTCGCTCGATAACACGTAAAGAATGTTCTTTAGCCATCAAAGATTCAATTAAATATTGACTAGCAAGTTCAGGCATCATATTTTGACCACATGTAAAAATATCGACTGCAGAATAATTAGATTCAGGCCAAGTATGTATTGAAATATGAGATTCAGCCAGTAATGCAATCGCTGTAACCCCCTGAGGCTCAAATTTATTACTCATCAAATTCAAAACTGTTGCATTTGCCAATTTAGCAGCCCTGTTAAGAGTACAGCGCAAGAAGGATTCGTCATTTAATTTTTCACAATCGCATCTATAAAGCTCCAACAAAAGGTGTTTACTTTGATGACTTAATTTTTGATCATCACGAAACGAACTTAAAATTTGATTTTTTTTGTAGATTTCCATTTAAGAAATTTATACGAATTTAAGATTAGCTAAAAATTACGCATTTTTGAATTATAAGTGAATCATTTGCGACGATCCTAAGAAAGACTGATTAAATTTATCTAAATGTGTCGCGCTTATAAAACATTGACTATCTTTGCCAACAGAATTTAATAACAAATTTTGCCTGGTTAAATCTAATTCCGCCAAGACATCATCCAATATAAGTATTGGAGGAACATTTAATGTTTTAGTTAATAAATCCAGTTCAGCCATCTTCAAAGCCAAGATGAAAGTCCTTTGCTGTCCTGATGAACCATATTTTCTAACTGAAACATTATTAATTAGAAACTCAACATCATCACGATGAGGGCCAAAATTACATTTACCAGTTAATGCTTCTATTGATCGCTGATTTAATAGTTGTTCTGCTATTTTTTTACTAATAACTTCTTCTTCTTCTTCTTCTGGACTTATATTTTGCATCCCCGAAAGATATTTTATGCTTATTTGTTCTTTAGATTTACTTAAATGATTATGCCAATATTCAACATATGGTTTTATTTTTAATAAAACTCTTCTTCTTCGCCTAAAAATTCTTGTACTTATTACTGACATTTGAATATCAAAGCTTTCAAGAATATCTGAGGATTGGTTTTTTATAAAACTTTCCGATCGCCAAAAATGACTTCTTTGTTTTAAAAGCCTGTTAAATCTACTTATCAAGTCTAAATATACTGGTTCAAGCTGAGATACGACTTTATCAATCCATATTCTTCGAAAACTGGGTTCACTTCTCACAATATCAATATCATTAGAACAGAAACACACACTTCGAATATAATTCTTTATTTCACTCTGTTTTTTCAAGATTGATTCATTGACGTAAATTTTTTTAGGGCCTTTTCGGAACAAATTCAATTTTAAATCGTCTTTAAAATTTATCTGTCCTATAACTACGGCCATATCACTATCATTCTCTATTAAATCTTTATCACTTAATGCTCTATTAGATTTTAATTGACTTAAAAATTCAACCGATTCAAGTAAATTTGACTTGCCAATACCGTTGCAGCCAAGAACAATTGCTCTTTGCTCTCTTAAATCAATTTCAAAACTTTTATGGTTCCGAAAATTTTTAATTTTTAATTTATTTAGAAAAATTTTTTTTGTGCATTCATTAATTAAATTAGCTAAGTTTAAAATATTTAGATTTTCTTTAAAGAAATTGAAAAATTAAAGGGCATGTAGCTCAGTTGGATAGAGCATCAGATTCCGGTTCTGAGAGTCGGGGGTTCGAATCCCTCCATGCTCGTAACATGATATTTAAAGTTTATATCCCATTACTCTTATTCCATTTGGATCTAGTATAAATCCATTTTCCTCTAAACTTATAAAAGAAGATACTGGTGCCTGCACAGAAATACTGCATCCAGGCATTTCTCTATTGATTTTCTCAAGAGTTACTTGAAGCAATATTGAATAATAAAGTTGCTGATTATTACCTGGCAATGCACTTAAATTCCATAAGTTAGCATTCAATCCCCTGTCGGAAGTAACCCTCACAAAGCCATATAATTTATTTTTTAATTGATTCTGTATGGTAAAAAAGAAATTACTTTTCTGAATAGCCTCAGAAAGAGGTTTTATTGGAAATGTCTCGCATCCACAATTTGCTAAAAGTTTGTTAACTTCTTTGGCTAGTGGGATTTGAGAAGAGTTAACAAAATAACCTTCAGGAAGAACAAGTTTTTTTTTAGAAAAATATTGCAATTATCAACCTGTATTTCTCATCCCAGCTGCTATCCCATTAATAGTTAAAAGTGCCCCCCTCAATAGTTCACTTCTACTATAAGCTCTTCTAGATTCATCTTTATCAATAATAAATTCACTTATTGGGGGTTGTCTTGTCTGGTCTCTTAGTCTTCTTAAAAGTGAAACCTGCAAAAACCCCAATGGGATGATTGTCTTATTTCTCAAGCTTACTGATGATTTCAAGTCCCTGTCCGATTCGAGAAGCTTATTTTTACCAGTAATTTCAAGAATTAAAGATTTTGTAAGATGATATTCTTTAGAAATTACTTCAAAAATATCATCAAAAGAATCTTTATTTTCCTTACTGCCAAGAGTATCAACATAATATCTAGCAACTTCCAAATCTACCTTAGATAATGTCATTTCTACCTTAGAAATAAGCATCCTGAAAAATGGCCATCTTTGATGTAAAACTCTTAATAATTCAATTTGTTCTGGATCTGAATTTAATTCAGATGACAATGCAGTTCCTACTCCAAACCAACTAGGCAAAAGAAATCTACTTTGTGTCCAACCAAATACCCATGGAATAGCTCTCAAACTTGACAAATCTTTTGCACCTTTTTTTCTTCTAGCAGGCCTACTAGATATCTGTAATTTACTGATTTCTTCTATTGGAGTGACCTCTTGGAAGAAATTTAACAAATCAGGATTCTCATGCACTAATTTTCTATAGTGAGATCTTGATGTTTCTGCCAACCTAGACATTAATTGATTCCATTCTGGAGTAGCGTCAAGTCTATTATTGACCAAACTATTTTGAATTACAGCTGTAGTGACAGTCTCAAGATTGTACAAAGCCAGTTCCGGAAGACTATATTTAGAGGCTAAAACTTCACCTTGTTCTGTTATTTTTATTCGTCCTTTTAAAGTGCCGCTTGGTTGGGCCAATATTGCCTGATAGGCTGGTCCTCCTCCTCTCCCTACAGAACCACCTCTTCCATGAAAAAGTCTTAACAATATGTTATTTCTACTTGAAAGATTTTGAAGAGCTATTTGAGCTCTATGAATTTCCCAATTACTAGAAACAAATCCCGAATCTTTATTGCTGTCAGAGTATCCAAGCATTAATTCTTGCAGAGGTTTAAAAGATTCTCCCACTTTTGGCAATAATGATCTATAAAAATCTAATTTAAACAACTTTTCCATGACTTCTGGTGCTCTTTTAAGATCTTCTACAGTTTCAAAAAGAGGAACGACTAATAATTTTGATTTTTGTGAATTTTGATCAAGAAGTCCCATTTCTTTTGCCAGTAAGAGAACTTCGAGAAGATCAGATGCACTATGACTCATAGAAATTACATAAGAATGACATATGCGACTTCCAAATTCTTGCTGTAATCTTTTAACCATTTTAAAAACTGAAAATGTTTCTTCTGTAGTTTTAGTCCAGTTAACGTCAGACGGAATCAGAGGCCTTTTTGTATTTAATTCGTCTATGAGCCATTTAATTTTATCTTCCTCAGACATTTGGTCATATTGCACAGACAAATCAAGATAATTTGTAAGCTCTTGTATCGCGTCACTATGCCTCGTACTCTCTTGACGAATATCTAAACTTGCCAAAGAAAATCCAAAAATATGAACCTGAGTAAGTAAGGTATTTACAGACTCGCAAGTCAAATCTGTACTAATCAGGCTATTTTTAATTAATTCGAGATCATAAGTAAATTCGTTGACTGACTTATAATATAAGTTTTCAACTTTATCAAGATTTTTGTTATCAATTTCTCCCTCTAAGTCAAATTTCCACCCATTATCGGCTAATAAATTATTTCTTTCTTGTGTTAACCTTAATTTTTCTAAAATATAACTTAATTTCAATCTGTAAGGTTCTGATCTATACCTTGTAGCCCTAGCTTCATAAATTTCTGGGAACTTAACCCTGTCCGTTTCGAGTGACTCTAATAGAGAAGAACTGACTTGACTCCATTGCATAGAGACACTTAATTGATCTCTAAGATTAGTTGTCGCAATGATATATCTTTCCAACATTAACTGTCTTTGGTAGCATGCAGTTCTCCATGTTATCTCAGGAGTAACCGATGGATTCCCGTCCCTATCGGATCCTACCCAAGAACCAAAGTTACAAAAAGATTCAGAAGGCAACTGAACATCTGGATAATTTTCGGCGAGTGCTTCAGCGATCCTACACCTCAATTGAGGCATTGCATTAAATAAAACTTGCTGAAAATAATGCAAAGCATAATCTACTTCGTCTAAAACCGATGGTTTAAATTGATGCAATTCATCTGTTCTCCACCAAAGTCTTACTTCCTCTTTTAAATGTTTTTTTAAAGAATTTTTTTCTTCTTTTGTTAGAAATTGTTCAATCTGTATTTTTTTTAACAAATTTGCTACTCTAGTTTGCTTATGTCTAATCGTGTGTCTTACTATCTCAGTAGGGTGTGCAGTAAAAACTAAACGAATATCCATTTCCTGCAATAACTCTTCTAATTTCCCTGGTGGTACATTTAATTTCCTAAGCCTGTAAAATAGTTCTCTAAAAGTTACTGGAGCATTTTGCCTAGCTAATGCTGGAGCAAAAGGATCAAGATTGTCGGGTGATTTTTGAACATCCTTATTAGTAAAGCTTTGTATATATCTATCTTCCTCAACTCTTTGTTCCAAAATATTCACGAGTTGAAAATACAATGAAAACGCCCTTGCTGCTGCAATGGATTCCGCTAAATCCATAGAATTTACAATATCAACTATTTCATTTTTCAAAGTTTTTGAACTATCACCATCAATTTGTTTTGAATAACTTAATTCTTTAAGCTGTATCAATCTCTCTGCTTGATCATCTGGACATTCTTCTCTGAGTACAGATTCCCATAGATCTTCTATTAAAAGACGATTTTTATCAAGTGGATCATTGTTACTTATCAGATCCACGTTATTATTTTTTATCTGTCGTAAAGATTCCATATAATCATTATGTCACAAGTGAAAATGTTAAGATCAAATGTTTATTTAAATAATCAAACATTATCGCTTTCACTCCTAATCATATCTTCGATAGAAATTTTCATTATATGCTCAATAGAAAGACCTTTTTCGTATTGATTTATCCATTTCATAGATTGGTTACCTTCTTCTAAGACTTTATAGATAGGGTCCAAAAGATGTTTCATACCAAAATTTTCTGCTTTGGATGACAAATCTGATAATAAGTTTTGAATCCACTCTCTACAAATAACTTTTTTGCCATCTTGCCAGTGAATCAATTCTGAATTCAGACTATATTTAGCAGCATTTATTTCATTTTGATCACATATTTCTGATAATTCATCCATAGAAAAAATACTGGCATTCAAAGGATCTAAGGTATTTATATTGTCGAAAAGATTTAAAATTCTTAGTTCTATCATGGCCGTTATCCCTAAAAGCAGATTAATATCGTGAACAAAATCACAAATTCTCAATTCCAAACGATCAAGAATTAAAGGTCTTTTAGGACCATTTGGTCGGATTGAAGACCAAAAATGCCTAATATTTTGCATATTTTTATTAGCTATATTTTCCTCGATCCAATCTATATAAGAATTGTGATTTACAAAAAAAGGTACCTTACTTGGTGTTTTAGGAAACTGCATCCATCTCTGAGAGTGATTCTCCGTCATTTTATTATTTAAAAAAGGTGAACTAGCACTTAGGGAAAGATATAAAGCAGCCTCAGATCTTATTAGTCTAATGGCAGCAAAAAGCTTATCTAAATCATCTATTCCTACGTTTATATGAACACTTGAAGTTGCAATAGAGGTTCCATAATTATCTTGTATAAATTGATGATAAACATTATCAATATCAGATCTTTGAAATTGAATATCGTGTTCAAAACAAAGAGTGGATGAAGGAATGATTGTTAACTCTTTTTGGTTTAGCCATTGTCTTAACTTTTTTCTTGGATTTATTAATTTCTCATATAAAGAATCATAGTCTTTTTCAGGAGTTGTTATGTATTCAACGTTTCTGTTATCTGGCTCTTTTACAAAATCAGGAAATATTTTCTCAATTTCATCAGAAACACCAATATGAGAATTTAAAGAACCTGTAAAAAGTTCCACCTCAAAACCCTTATAAAGATTATTTTGACTCATTTATTTATCCAAACAGGCTAATGCTTTTAGTATCCCCTTTGCTTTATTTATTGTCTCTTGATATTCATTTTCAGGAAAAGAATCAGCAACTATTCCTGCTCCTGCTTGCACTGAAACATCATATTTACCATCTATTGAGGGTTTAACTATCATAGTTCTTATCGTAATTGCTGTATTTAATGCGCCATTAATATCAATAGATCCGTATACACCAGCATAAGGTCCTCTAGCATCTTTTTCAAAGTGCTTGATCAATTGCATAGCTCTTATTTTTGGAGCGCCAGTTACTGTCCCAGCGGGAAAGGATGCTTTGAGCAAATCCCATACATCAGCATTGTTTTTTAAGATTCCCTCAACTTGACTGACTATATGCATAACATGTGAATATTTCTCAATAACCATTAAATCCTTGACCTTGACAGTACCAATTTCACAAACTCTCCCAAGATCATTTCTCCCAAGATCAATTAGCATTACATGCTCAGCTATCTCTTTTGGATCTTTTAATAATTCCTTTTCTAATTCCAAGTCTTGTTGATTATCAATACCTCTAGGTCTAGTACCAGCTATTGGCCTTAAGCTTGCAACAATTTGACCATTTTTATTTTTTTCTGCTTTAACCATTACTTCAGGACTTGAACCTATCAGATACCATGAGCCGAAATCAAAAAATGACATGTATGGAGATGGATTAACCATCCTCAAACTTCTATATAAATTAAAGGGATCATTATTGACTTGAGTTTGGAATCTCTGACTTATAACTATTTGAAAGATATCACCCTTTCTTATATATTCTTTTGCAGAGAGAACTGCATCCTCAAAATCTTTTTTCTCCCAATTACTTTCTAAATCTAAAAACTCATTTTCTTTTAGAGGAACTCTCATTAAATTTCTAGTTTTCTGAATTTTAGAAATTGAGTTGAGATACAACTCTTCAATTGAGCACTCTTTTGAAGAAATTGTATCTACATAAACCACTGCAGTAATACATCTTTTTATTTGATCAAAGACAACTAACTGATCAAAAAACATCCAGGAACCATAAGGTAAATTGTTTTCTGGTATTTCATTTATTGGAACGTTTGGTTCTATTCGATTTATTAATTCATAACCCCAAGAGCCATATAACTGTCCAATTGATGGTAAATCATCAAGCATGGTTGAATTGTATTCCTTTGTCCAACTTCTCAAAATATCAAAAGGATCACCTTTATGTGTTTCAGTTTTACCATTATTCCAAGTTTTAATTATTTCTTCTCCATAACAAACCGCTTCCCAAAGGGGTTTAGTAGCAACAATACTCCACCTACCCAAATTCTCCCCTCCTTCAACAGATTCAAGAAAAACACCATGGGAATCTTTTGAAGATAATTTTAACCAAGTCGATAATGGAGTCTCTAAATCTGCTGGCCATGTTTCAACAATAGGTATAAAATTTTTACCTTCTTTGTAAGCCTTTAAAAAACTATCTTTCTTTGAGCTGATCATATTAATAATGTCAGCCCAAATTATAATTATTTTCTTCTTTTATATCAACTTTAAGGAAGTTAATCAAAAGTATTCTTAGTTGTAAATTTCAAACCAGCTGGATTAGGATTCTCTCCTATTCTTCTAGGATTATGACCTACTTTCTCTCTGCCTTCATTTACTTTTTCAGGGAAAACACCATCCTTTGGGTGTAAAAATTCAATATCGCCACCTGGGAAAATTCGGTAGATTTTAAAATCTTCAATTCTTGGTTTGAAGGCTCTCAATTGTGTCCCTAATGCAAGGCATTGTTCTTTTCTTGCAAAGTACATTAAATTATCACCTTCATGCATAATAGCCGCTCCACCGGTAGGCAATTCAAATGCTTGTTCCCTTGAACTTTTCCATACTATTGCATATTTTTCTTCGGTTTCTGCAGAGTTTAATAAACCCCCAGTACTTCCTATATGCTTTGGAAATTGACCAACTAAAGTTTCAGTCATCCTAAATTTTAAGTTATTTCTAATAAGAAATTAGCATTCATATTTTGCAAAATTCAAAATTAATAGGAAATTTTCTACATTATTTAATATATGTATAACTTAATTCTCATTTCATTTTGCATCTGAAATCGGAAAAAATACTGTCAAACCTGTATCACGTCTTTGTGTGACATGCCCTCCTAAACTAGCTAACAACTTTTGAGTGGCATTTTGACTAAGTTGTAAACTTCCAGTTTGAGGATTCCAATTTAAAACAGGACCAATATCAGAACCGTTTTCTTTTTTTAGAATTTCTTTTTGATTGTTATCTAATTTTTGTACTTTGAGTTGAAGTTTGAGTTTTTGACCAGCTGGTCTTAATTCCAAAATCAATGTGCTACCTTCTTTTAATCCTCTAGTATTTTTATCAATTAATCCTCTTAACATTAATTCTAATTTTTCAGAATCACTCAAAATTTGTGGAAGTTGTTTGGGAATATCTATCTTCAAAGAAATACCACGTCGATTTAATTGTTTATTCCACAAAGGAGCAAGCTTGTTGAAAATTTCGGCTAAATTAATTTTCGCTAAGTTATTTAATGATGGCACTTCATTACTAACTAATTCTGCTGCATTAAAGATTAAACCAAACCTATCAATTTGTTCGTTACATTCATTATCTATCTGAATTAAACGATTTCTCATTGATTCATCCATTTTATATTTTTTTAAAGTAGAACTTATTAGGGTTCTTATTGTTGCTAAAGGAGTTCTTACTTCATGAGAAATTGCACGTAATAATTTTGCTTCAGTTATTTGCACATTTTTTTCATCATTTTTCACAGAATTCTGTATATTATGACTTGGCGGAATATTTGCTAATTTTGCTGATAATATTGGCCAAAATAATTTTTCAAATTCATTGTTAATATTAAGGATACCTAAATTATTGATTGCATTACGAAATTTTACTCCTTCCTCATAATTTTCTTGATTTAATTTTGCATGCATTAATTCAATTGAAAGTTTTAAGCTTTCTTCATCACACTTCATCAATAGAGTTTTCTTATCTTTTGCTCCTACAATTGATAATACGCATTGAAAATTTGGGGTGATTATCATCAAAAAAGGTTCATAGCCATCTTCTTGACAAAGATTTAAGACCTTATAATTGCTAAATAAATCGAAATCTTTTTTTATCTTTTCTGAATTATTGACTGGTAAAAAACCTGCATTCTCATTTTGAAAGTATGGAAATCCCTCAGGAGACCAAAGCCATCCATGAAATTTATTTAAAAATTTTTTATCATTAAAAGCTGGCAAAGGCGAAGCAACCCACATCCCCCCCTGTTTATAATTCTGAGATAGGAAATCTTTTTGAATAACTTCTAAGGAAGCCCACCACATTCTTCTGGATGTATCATCATCCACATATATGGTTTGAACTCCTTTAATCAAAAGCTCTTGAATTTTTTTGATAGTTATTTGTGATTTCATCAACTTCTGAGTGACCTAGAACGTTTCAATATAGATAAAACAAATCCAATAGATATAAAATTAGTCACCAATGACGTCCGACCATAGCTCATAAAAGGAAGGGGAATCCCAGTAACTGGGCCTAATCCAATAGTCATAAATAAGTTAATAATTATCTGAAATAAAAAAGTTGAGGCTATTCCAATAACAATTAAAGATTCAAAGTTAGTCCTAGCAATTGTTGCAGTATTAATAAGTTTTTTAATCAAAAAATAGAACAAAAATAAAACTATAGTGCACCCCACAAAACCTAATTCTTCACCTAAAGCACTGAATATAAAATCAGTATGTTGTTCAGGTATAAATTTCAAATTAGTCAGCTTACCTTGTAGCAAACCAGTCCCAAATAATCCTCCAGAACCAATTGCAATTTGACTCTGTATTAAATGATATCCTCCACCTAATGGATCTCTATTTGGATCTAAAAATAAAACTAATCTATCTTTTTGATATTCTTTTAAGCCATATTGCCACAAAATTGGTGTCAATTTTGCCACTAATAAATGGAACGAAATAGCGAAAGCAGAAAAAATAATTTTCTTTTTTGAAGATCTATAAGCAAGATATCCTATAACCGGAATCCAGAAAATAAGAAGAGTTGGTAAGGTTAGATATAATGTAGATGTGATAATACAAAACACTAATATCAAAATCCACTCTATGGGCATTTGCGACCAATAGAGCATCACACCTGTCAAAACAAGTAAAACTAAAGAGGTACCTAAGTCTGGTTGAAAGAAAATTAATAACCAAGGAATTACTACCCCTAATAAGGGCAATACTAAATCTCTTATTGAAAGAATTATTTTTTTGTCGAGTACTAAAGCAAGAGTTAATACAGTACTCAGTTTAGCTACTTCTGAAGGCTGAAAAGAAAAGATGCCCAAGTTTAGCCATCTTTGGGCTCCAGAAACTGAAATCCCAAAAAAATAAATTAGTAATAAGGATATTAAAGTACACAAATAAAATGGAACCACATATTTTCTAATTCTCTCTAACGGTATATAAGAAATAAAAAATGCTAAAAAATAACCTAAAAAACCAGTTAAAATATGACTTAAATAGTTCGATACCAAAAAATCTCCCTGAATACTTTTTATTAATAAACCCGAAATAATAACTAAAAACAGGGGAATTATAAGTAGTGGAGAAAATAAAAAACCTTTATTTAAGTTGTCTTTTTTTTGTAAAAATCCTCTGTTATTTAATAAGGAAATTCTCTTAAACATCAATTATCTATTAACAAATTGATTCTTAATTAATTGAGCTAAATTACCAAATAAAACAGAACTTTCTGTATTGGGCTGGCTTATTGAAATTGGTACACCTTTATTACTATCATCAACGAGAGGGATTTCAATAGGAATTTGAGCTAACAATGGCAATTCATTTTCTTTTGCTAACGTTTGTCCACCACCTTTACCAAAAATTTCATATTTTTTACCTGGCATATCTGGCGGAATAAATACTGACATATTTTCTACAATTCCCAGCAAAGGTACACCGAGTTGTTTAAACATTGCTAATCCCCTCCTTGCATCTTGCAAAGATACTTGTTGAGGAGTAGTGACAACTATAGCTCCAGAAATAGGCACAGATTGAGAAAGAGATATTTGAGCGTCTCCTGTTCCTGGAGGCAAGTCAATAACCAAAAAATCAAGATTACTCCATTCAACTTGGTACAAAAATTGTCGGATAATACTATTAAGCATTGGTCCTCTCCATATAACTGGCTGACCTTCTTCTATGAGGAAACCCATTGATACCAATGAAATTCCATATTTATTTATTGGTATCAACCTTTGATCACTGCCACTGCCTTCTGTAACCTTTGGATTCTGTTCGGCAACTCCCATCATTGAGGGAGTATTAGGTCCATATATATCTGCATCCAGCAAACCGGTTTTTAAGCCTAATTTAGCTAGAGAACAAGCGAGATTAACTGCAATGGTACTTTTCCCAACTCCGCCTTTACCACTGCTAACAGCTATGATATGACCTATGCCATCAATCTTCTGCAACTCAGGCGCATTACTTTGATCTTGAGATTCTGTTTTGGAAGGATTATTATCTATCTCTATTTGAACATCATCAATATCTTCAAAATCCAGTAGTACTTCTCTAACCTCTTTTACAATTCTATCTCTCTGAGAATTTGCAAACGATGGTAATGATAATGTTACGATTACTCTTGGTATAGTCACTCTTACATTTTTAATCCAAGCTAATTCGATTACATTTTTCTGTGATCCAGCATCTAAAACTTTTTTTAAAGCAAAATTCGCATCTTCTATTGTGGTCATTAAATTTTTAAATTTTTTTTCAAGGTAGTCGCCCGTTTAAAAGATTAAGAACTATGTCGAACTATCAAATAATAGGCAATAAGTTCCCCCTAAGAGAAATTATAAAGAGAAACTTATAATTAACCAAAAAAATTTTTTTCTTCAAGATTTACTAAATACATGTTGAAAGAACCTCCTAAAAACTCGAGAGAAAAAACTAAAAATCTCTTATTAACTCTACAAGACAAAATTTGTTCAGGACTTGAAAATATAGATGGCAAAGGGAAATTTACAGAAGAATCCTGGCTAAGAAACGAAGGTGGCGGTGGAAGATCAAGAGTATTGAAAAATGGTTCTATTTTTGAGCAGGCAGGCGTAAATTTCTCGGAAGTACATGGAAAAGAATTACCTCAATCTATAATCTCTCAAAGGCCCGAAGCAAAAGGTCATCAATGGTTTGCTACGGGAACTTCTATGGTTTTGCATCCTAAGAATCCCTATATTCCTACAGTTCATCTGAATTATCGATATTTCGAAGCTGGTCCTGTTTGGTGGTTTGGGGGAGGTGCAGACTTAACCCCTTTTTATCCTTATCTTTCTGATGTAAGAAATTTTCATAATGAGCATAAAAAAGCTTGTGAGAAAGTTGATCAAGATTTACATAAAGTTTTCAAACCATGGTGTGATGAATATTTCTTCTTGAAGCATAGAAATGAATCTAGAGGCATAGGAGGGATTTTTTATGATTATCAAGATGGTTCAGGCAATATTTATAGAGGAAATAATAAAAATGGAGAAGCATCAAAAGCTTCACGAAATATTGGCAGATCTAATTTAAATTGGGATAATTTATTTTCTTTAGCGGAAAACTGTGGACAGGCATTCCTCCCTTCATATTTGCCCATTATTGAAAAAAGAGCTTCTCAAACATATTCATCGAAGGAAAGAGAATTTCAGCTATATAGAAGAGGTAGATATGTCGAATTCAATTTAGTTTGGGATAGAGGGACGATTTTTGGACTACAAACAAATGGCAGAACTGAATCTATATTAATGTCCTTACCGCCTTTAGCTAGATGGGAGTATGGATATAAAGCTAAAAAGGGTTCTAGAGAGGAATTTCTTACATCAATTTTTACAAAACCTCAAGATTGGTTAAATGATACAGAGTTAGAGAAATTCTGTATAGAGAATAATATTTTTGATTAAAGATTATCGAATAAAATTTTAAAGTATCTTAAAGAGGTGTTTTAAATAAAGAACCGTCACTTTTCAATTGAAGTTTTTCTCCAAGTTCATTTTCTAAAGAGATTAATTCATCCCTATGCGCTCTTAATCTCATGAAAGTTGAATCATTTTCATTTTCGTTGATCAACCTTAATTCAAATTTCTCCTCTCTTGCTGATTTTTTTAAATAAACAATTCCAGACAAAGGGCCGCCAATTAATCCCAAAAGAATAGGCCACCAACCTAATTCAGGATATATTTGAATAATTACTAATCCCAAAGCACAAGAACCAAAACCGCCAAGAAAACATAAAAAAATTGCTAAAAATTTACTAGAAACAACTTGACCCTTGAATATTAAAATTCTTTGTTCAAAATCTCCTCCTGTTTGCTTCCAACCCCTCAAATTAAGCCATTCACATAAACCATTTAAAACCTTAATTGGCTGCTGAGAAGATGAAATCTCAACGATGGTTGTTCTATCTTTACTAGAAGCCCTAAGAAAAAAAAATAATCCTATGGCCAAGAGAATTGTCAGCAATAATGTTGAATTTAAGGAATAGGACATTAAATAAATTTTTTCTAGTAACTCGATAATAAAAATTAAAGTTACATCATATTATAATTTTTTAGAATTATTCTGTAAAATATTCTTATTAGATAAAAATTCTTAATTAAATAAAATCTTAAGTAATACTCTAAATCTTAAATTACCTTAATTAATTTTTACAAATGACTATTGAAAATAAAAATATTGAACTTTTTTATAGCGATTTAACAGCAGATTTATATAATCTTTATAAAAAATCATCCTACTTAGCTATTGACACTGAAGCAATGGGTCTAATTCATGGAAGAGATAGACTCTGTTTAGTACAAATATGCAATGAATTTCAAAGAACATCCTGTATAAAAATCGAACTTAATACATACTCTTCACCTCATTTAAAAGCACTTCTTGAAGATAACAAAATTACTAAAATATTTCACTACGCGAGATTTGATATAGCAGCTCTTAAATGCAATCTTGAAATTAATACAAAAAATATTTTTTGTACAAAAATTGCTAGTAAGTTGGCAAGAACTTATACAAATAAACATGGTTTAAAGGATTTAATTAATGAATTGTTAGGTATAGAACTGGACAAAAGCTCGCAAAGTAGTGATTGGGGTAGCAACGAAGATTTAACAAAAGATCAATTAGATTATGCAGCAAATGATGTTAGATATTTAATTGAAGCTATGCATAAATTAAAAGTTATCTTAGAAAGAGAGAATAGATATGAATTAGCTCAAAAATGTTTCGAAACAGTTTCTGTACATGCTGATTTAGACATACTAAAATTCTCAAATATATTTGAACATTAAGAATTAATCTTCAGTTAAAAAATTATCTTCACCATCAAAAGTTTCCATAAGCTTATCAAGTATTCTTGAAGAACTTAATTTATCTCCATCATTTTTTTCACAAACTTTTAAAACATTTTGCGCAACTTGTATTTTTTCTTGAATAGTTTTCGATCCTTCTTTTGCAATTTGAATTTCTACTTTCTTCTTAGCAGAAGATAAGCTTATACTCATAAGTTTTGCAATCTCTGCACAAATTTTTAGATATTGCCGATCATTTATTGGATACATACAAGAATTAATAATAAATAAGCTAGTGCCATTTACTAAGATAACAAATGAAGGTTTATGGCATCTACGATTTTCTTACTTGCTCCGGATGCTCCCATTCTTTTTTTTCCAATTTTTGCTTGCTCTACCCTATCAACGTTTCCTTTCAAAAGTAAACTTAAACGTTTTAAAAGAATTTTTTTGTTCTTGCAAACTAAAACACTACCTCCCAATAATCTTGATTGCCTTTTTGCAAATGATTTTGTAAATTGTGGTCCAGGTCCTGGTAGAGATAGAGATGCAATTCCAAGGCCAGCAATTTGCTCTGTGGCAGTTCCTGCATTAGACAAGCCAACTTCTGCCATATTGGCCCATGAATTGAATTTACCTTTTCCAATCACTACATAGTGATCTTTCTTTTTCCATAATGAATCTTCATCAATTAGAAATTTAACTTTACTCTGTTTAATAAAACCATATTTTTTTAAATAACTTTGAATTTGAATCAGATTCGCATTAATGCTCAAAGGCAAAAGTATTACCAAATCCTTTGATAAATCAAAATCTTGCAAACAATTTAAAAAATTATCAAGATTTTTAAGAGCTTCAGGGTATCTACTTCCAACTAATAAAATAATCCTTTTAAAAGAAATAATATTTGATATCTTCTCGTTTGTTACATTAACAAAATCCATCATTGGATTACCTAAGTATTTTGCATCAATATTTTTTCTATTCAAATTATTAGCTGTAATTTGATCTCGCATAATTAAATTTTTACATCTTGGAGATTTCATTAAAAACATTTCCCATGGATCCCATTCAGAACCTTTCAACTTATGATAAAAATCGCTTAAATCCCAACCTGGCCCACTACTCCAAGTATGATCACTTTTGGGAGTTCCAATGAAACTAAATTGGCATTCTGAACTCCAAGCGTAAAATAATGGCAAGAAATCTCCTACTGCAATAATTTTGCAGTTATGTTTTGACTTCTGTTTTACAAGTAGAAAATTTCTTAAATTATCGATTAAAAATCCTGCAAACAAATCAAGCACAAATCCCTTCAGACTTTGATTACTAAAACCTCCACTAGGCAGCTCTTTTAAATATCCTATTTTACGAAAATTCTTTGACTTTATGGAATTAAATACATCTCCATTTCCTACCAACGGCAAAACTTCGATTTTTTTATTTTTTATTTTTTTTAGTAATCTTTTTATTATTTCCGATGCGATTACATCTTCTCCATGACCATTGCATATGAATAATAGAGAATGAGACACCTTACTGTTAAGATCATAAAAAGAATCAATCGAATCTTTTTCGGCGGCATGGCCAAGTGGTAAGGCAGAGGATTGCAAATCCTTTATCCCCAGTTCGAATCTGGGTGCCGCCTTATTTAATTTCTTTACGCATTTAATTATGAAGTTTTCGAAGAACTTCAATTTCAAATAAAGGGTATAAAGTTTCAATTACTTATTAATATATAGAAAAAATATTTTCTTTATTATTGGTAAATAATACCTTATATCCATTAATAAATAAAATAAATGGATTTACTAATTATTTTCATCAGATTATCTATAAATTTAAATTATTTTAGTAATCATTATCTGCTACACACATTCCTAAACATCTAACGCCATTTGAGGCAGTCCTTTTGCAATGATTACATAAAATGGGATCTTTCTCAGAAGTAAGGTTAATATTTGAATTACTTTGGACTTTAAGACTTATTAACCCTTTTGTTGAATCAAATAGAGTCATTCTTGTTACCATCACTTGAGTCGATACTAACAACAAGTGAAGCATTTGTGTTGGAAGAGGGTATATCCATAATTTTTACAGTTTCTTTAGGCTCATCAATAACTTGATTTTCTTCAGTACTCTCATCAACTGCACAAGCTTCCAAAGCCTCTCGAAGTAGTGAATCAAAAGTTGCTCCAGGCAACCTATGTCTAGCAACCTCAAGAAAAGTTCTCGGTAACGATTCAGATGCTGCATCTCGTAAAGCAGGATTATTCTTTCTATGTTCTTGTTCTTCTTCTATTGATTTAATAAACCTCAATGTGACATCTCTTTTGGTAGAGGCTTTTATCAGCGTATCGTTTTCAGGATTACTAACATTAGGTTCATTTTCAAGATCACTAAGTCTTTTTTCCAAACTATTTAAAACTTCATTAGCTTCTTTACTAATATGCGCTAATTGACCATCGGACAAATTAGGTAAATCAGCGACAAAAACTTTCCCATGATCCCTTAGTGTCAAGAAAGTCGGTCTTGGGCCTTGAGCTTGTCTACCAATTGATTCAGAATTATTACCTATTGGTCTTTTTGGAGGTGTAGGGCCAGCTGAACTACGTCTACGTGTAATTCTTTGATTATTTGCAAAAGGCATTGAATAAAGGTTAAATCTTAATACTTAAACTTCCGATATGATTCGGCGGTAATTTTATTATATTACACCTAACTTTTTCATTTGGGTATAAAAAATAATTTTTTAAAACTCATTTTAAAAAGATAAAAAAATTTAAGTTAAAATTTCTGGTAAAAATTTATTAATTGTTGAATCATTTTTTCGAACTATCTTTCCAATTTCCCAACTATCTATGTCATGATCTTTACAGATACTTAATATCGCGTCCTTAAATTGTTTATCAATAATTAAACAATATCCTACTCCAAGATTGAAAGTATTCCAAAAATCTTTTTCAGGAATCGATCCTTTCTCTTTAAGGAATTTAAATAAAATAGGTATTTCCCAAGAACTGGTATTGATATAAGGAATAAAACCAGAAGGCACACATCTTGGTAAATTTTCTGGAATTCCTCCTCCAGTAATATGAGACATTGCTTTAATTTCTATATTTTCAGATAACATTTGGTTAATTACATTATTGTAAATTTTTGTAGGTTTCAATAACTCATCATAAAAATTTAAGTGAGAAACTGTTTCAAATTCTTTATCTATTTGATTATTGTTTTGAATTATTTTTCTTACTAAACTAAAGCCGTTACTATGTACTCCATTACTTTTTAAAGCAATTATTAAGTCATTTTCAGATACTTTTTTACCATTAATAAGCTTATCCTCATCAACTATTCCAACACAAAATCCTGCAAGATCATACTTATTTTTTGAATAAAATCCAGGCATTTCAGCAGTTTCTCCGCCGAGTAATGAACAGTTATTTTCTCCGCAGCCATGTGAAATTCCCTGAACAACCCTCAATAATTGTTTCTTATCAAGTTTACCAGTAGCAATATAATCTAGAAAAAATAAAGGTTTTGCACCACTAGTAATGATATCGTTCATACACATAGCAACTAAATCAATGCCAACCTCAAAGTGAAAGTTTTTACTTTGGGCTAATTCTAATTTTGTTCCAACACCATCGGTTCCTGAGACAAGAACTGGTTTTTTAAAACTATCAATAGGAATTCTAAACAAACCTCCAAACCCGCCAATACCCTCAATCACATTAGATGTATGAGTTCCTTCAACTGCCTGTTTAATTTCAGAAACAAATTCTCGCCCAGCTTCTATATCAACACCTGATGTTTTGTAATCCATGAAATAAAAATGATAGACTTTCCCTATATAGATATTCCTCCTAAGATTGCTTTTGTCCAGTAATTATTTATCAAATAGATTTATTTTTTAAAAACAAAGTGAAGAAAGTAATCATAAGGAAAACTGAAGAAATAGAAAATTGGAGGAGAAACATAAATAGTGAAATTAACTTTATTCCTACAATGGGTAATCTTCATAATGGACATTTAAAACTAATATCAACCGCAAAAAATGACAATTCTAATGTTAATTTAGTAAGCATTTTTATTAATCCACTTCAATTTGATAACAAGTTAGATTTAGAGAATTACCCTAAAACAATTGATAATGATATTAAAATCTCCTTTTTAAATGGCGCAGATGCCATCTTCATCCCAAGTAATGAAGATATATATCCACCGAATGATAAAAATATTCAATTCATAAAAGCTCCAATAGAGTTATCTTCTGCATTATGTGGATTAAATCGAATTGGACATTTTGATGGCGTTTGTACTGTAGTTTATAGATTACTTAATCTCATAAAACCAAAAAATCTTTACTTAGGAGAAAAAGATTGGCAACAACTTTTAATTTTAAAAAATCTTGTCCTAAGGAAGAAATTAAATGTTGCTATTAAATCTATTCCTACACAAAGAGATTTTGATGGAATTCCTTTAAGTTCGCGTAATGTACATTTATCTAAAAACGAAAGAAAATTGATTAGGTTTTTTTCAAGTGAGTTATTAGAAGCAAAAAAAAATTTTCAAAAAGATCAAAATATCAACTTAAACGAAATAATTAAAAAACTATCAGAAAAAAAAATTACAATTGAATATTTAGAACATTTACACCCTAATACACTCCAAAAAGCAAGACTGGAGGATAATATTTCCTTACTAGCTGGTGCGATAAGATGTGGAGAGACAAGATTAATTGATCACGTTTTTCTAATGAAAAGAAGGCCGATTATCGCAATTGATGGTCCTGCAGGGTCAGGTAAAAGTACTGTAACAAAGTTAATAGCGAAGAAACTTAAACTTTTATATTTAGATACTGGAGCAATGTATAGGGCATTGAGTTGGCTTATGATAAAAGAAAGTATTGATTATAAAAAAGAAAAAAAATTACAGAATATTCTTAAAGATATATCTATTGTTTTCAAGTCGAATACAAATTCACATCAGGATGTTTATGTTAATAACTACTGTGTTACTGAAGAAATTAGGTCGCAAAAGATAAGTTCCATCGTTTCTAAAATTTCCTCAATAAAGGAAGTAAGAAAATTCTTAGTAGAAGAACAAAGAAAAATTGGAGAATCAGGGGGACTTGTAGCTGAAGGAAGAGATATAGGAACTACTGTTTTTCCCCATGCAGAACTTAAAATATTTTTAACTGCTAGCATCGATGAAAGAGCAAAAAGAAGAAAATCTGATAAAAATAGTAAAGACTCACAAGAAATAGACATTCATACATTAAAAGAATTTATAAAGAAAAGAGATTTTGAAGATTCCAATAGAGATATTTCACCACTAATAAAAGCGAATGACGCAATAGAAATTATTACGGATGGATATACAATTAATGAGGTAGTGGATAAAATTATTGATCTTTATAATGAAAAGATTCCTAAAGAGACTGAGATCAAATAAATTCAAGAAACACTTTCTAAAAAACCGTTCACAGAGTCTTCTAAAAT
>QCSV01000020.1 GCA_003211415.1 Prochlorococcus sp. AG-670-M15
TGGTCCTTTCCCCTGTAATATCCGTACTGAACTATTTAGATGACCTTTAATCTATCGTCACAGAACTTTACTGCAACTTTAATTATGAGAATTCGTTCTTTCTTAGCTTTTGTTATTTCAATTTGTATAACTTTTGCTTTCGTACCTGTTAAAACATTTGCTTTTTCTGAAAGAGGAAATGCACAATTCACTGATGTTGTTAATACAGGAAAAGCTAATGATTGCCCTACTTTAGACACATCTCTTGTCGGATCAATATCTCTAGGGAATGGAGATAGCCTTCAAGGAATATGCATGCATCCAACAGAAGTTTATGTAAAAGTGCCTGGGACAAAACGAAAAGCTGCAGAATTTGTTTCCACAAAAATTATTAGTCCTAGAAATAACACCACAGTAACAGAAGTTTATGGAGATATTGATTCAGGAACTTTCACCGAAAAAGGTGGTATTGATTTTCAACTTATTACTGTATTAACTCCCGGTGGTTTAGAGGTGCCGTTTGCATTTTCAGCAAAAGATCTAACAGCTGATTTACCTTCATCTATTGAGCCAGGTACTGAGGTTAGTGGTTCAACATTTACACCTAACTACAGAACTGGTGATTTTCTAGATCCTAAGGCAAGAGCTAAAAATACTGGTGTTGAATATGCTCAAGGTTTAGTTGCATTAGGAGGAGATGATGAAGAACTTGCAAAAGAAAATATTAAAGTTGATGTAAACGGTACTGGGGTTATTACTCTTTCAATCAACAATGTAGATTCTGATACAGACGAGTTTACTGGCACTTTTGAAGCTATCCAACCTTCAGATACTGATATGGGTTCAAAGGATCCACTTGATGTAAAAATAATTGGGGAACTCTACGGAAGAAAGGCATAAATCCTTCTTAAGAGAAAAAGGGGGTTAAACCCCTTTTTTTTTTCCAAAATTTTTCTTTAATCAATTTAAAAAATGGAATTACAACAAAAAACTAAAATAGATACTAATGGATTAATACCGCCTTATGGAGGGGAACTAAAAAATTTAATTATCAAAGATAAAAACCTTAAAAATGATCTTATCTCTAAAGCTACTTATGAATTTGAATGCAGCGAAAGAAATGCATGCGATGTAGAACTTTTGATGGTTGGGGCTTTTTCGCCATTGGAAGGTTTTATGGATGAAAATAATTATAATTCGGTAATCAAAAATTATAGAGATACAAACGGTTTGCTTTTTGGCTTACCTATTGTATTTGATTCAAATAATGAAAAAGTAAAAGCTGGAGAGACAATATTGCTTACTTATAAAAAACAAAAAATAGCAGTTTTAGAAGTTAGCTCTAAATGGGAGCCCGATAAATCCTTAGAAGCTGAACTTTGTTATGGTACAAATTCTTTAGATCATCCTGCAGTTAAGATGATTTTTAATGAGAGAGGAAGATTTTATATAGGAGGAAGAGTTTATGGTTTCGAACTGCCAATTAGAGAATTCCCCTGCAAAACCCCGGAAGAAGTTAGATCAACACTGCCATCAAATCATGATGTAGTTGCATTTCAATGCAGAAATCCAATTCATAGAGCACATTATGAATTATTTACTAATGCCTTACTTTCAGATAATGTCTCCTCTAACTCAGTTGTTTTGGTACATCCAACTTGTGGGCCAACTCAACAAGATGATATCCCCGGGAAAGTTAGATATTTAACTTATAAAGAATTAGAAGAGGAAATATCTGATGAAAGAATAAAATGGGCTTTTTTACCCTATTCAATGCATATGGCAGGGCCAAGAGAAGCTCTTCAACATATGATAATCAGGAGAAATTATGGCTGCACCCATTTTATTATCGGTAGAGATATGGCTGGCTGTAAGTCATCAGCAACTGGTGAAGATTTTTATGGCCCATACGACGCCCAGAATTTTGCGAATAAATGTGCAGACGAATTGATGATGAAGACTGTTCCTTCAAAAAATTTAGTTTATACGCAGGAAAAAGGATATATTACAGCTGAAGAAGCTAAAGAATTTAATTATGAAATTATGAAACTTAGTGGTACTGAATTTAGAAAGAAATTGAGGAATGGCGAACCAATTCCTGAATGGTTTGCATTCAAAAGTGTAGTAGATGTTCTAAGACGCTCTTAATAATGTTTTATTATTAGTATTATATAAATATTAAAAATAATTTATCGTGAACAAACGCTGGAGAAATGTAGGACTTTATGTTCTAGCTGTTATTACTGTAATCTTCATTGGTACTTCTGTATTTGACAAACCTACTACAGAAAATGCTACAAAGACTTTAAGATATAGTGATTTTATAGAGGCTGTTCAAGATAAAGAAATCAGTAGAGTGCTAATATCTCCAGATAATGCAACAGCTCAAGTTGTTGAAAATGATGGAAGCAGATCTGAGGTGAATTTAGCCCCAGACAAGGATCTATTAAAAATCCTAACTGAAAATAATGTAGATATTGCTGTAACTCCCACAAAATTAGCTAATCCATGGCAACAAGCTTTAAGTAGTTTGATTTTCCCAGTACTTTTGATTGGAGGCCTATTTTTTCTTTTCAGAAGATCCCAAAGCGGGAATGCTGGAGGTGGTAACCCTGCCATGAGTTTTGGCAAAAGCAAAGCCAGACTACAAATGGAACCATCTACACAAGTAACTTTCTCAGATGTTGCTGGTGTTGAAGGGGCAAAATTAGAACTCACTGAAGTTGTAGATTTTCTTAAGAGCCCAGATAGATTTACTGCAGTCGGAGCAAAAATTCCAAAGGGAGTTCTTCTTGTTGGCCCTCCTGGTACAGGAAAAACATTGCTAGCAAAAGCAGTAGCTGGAGAAGCAGGTGTACCTTTTTTCTCAATATCAGGTTCAGAATTTGTTGAGATGTTTGTAGGAGTTGGAGCTAGTAGAGTTAGAGATCTTTTTGAACAAGCTAAAAAGAATGCTCCTTGTATTGTGTTTATTGACGAAATAGATGCAGTTGGAAGACAAAGAGGTGCTGGTATGGGCGGAGGAAATGATGAAAGAGAGCAAACATTAAATCAACTCCTAACCGAAATGGATGGTTTCGAGGGTAATTCAGGAATAATAATAGTAGCTGCAACCAATAGACCTGATGTCTTAGATTCAGCTTTAATGCGCCCTGGAAGATTTGATAGACAGGTAACAGTAGATAGACCAGATTACGCAGGAAGATTACAAATACTAAATGTTCATGCGAAAGATAAAACTCTTTCAAAAGACGTTGATTTAGATAAAGTTGCAAGAAGAACACCAGGATTTACTGGCGCAGATTTAGCAAATCTCTTAAACGAGGCAGCAATATTAGCAGCAAGAAAAGATTTAGATAAAGTTAGTAATGATGAAGTCGGTGATGCCATTGAAAGGGTTATGGCTGGCCCAGAAAAGAAAGATAGAGTCATTAGTGATAAGAAAAAAGAATTAGTTGCTTATCATGAAGCTGGTCATGCACTAGTTGGAGCATTAATGCCTGATTATGATCCCGTAGCAAAAGTTTCAATAATTCCTAGAGGTCAAGCTGGAGGTTTAACCTTCTTTACTCCAAGTGAAGAAAGAATGGAATCCGGTCTTTACTCTCGTTCTTACCTCCAAAATCAAATGGCGGTAGCTCTTGGGGGAAGAGTTGCTGAAGAAATAGTTTATGGTGAAGAAGAAGTAACAACTGGTGCTTCAAACGATTTACAACAAGTTGCCAATGTAGCAAGACAAATGATTACTAAATTTGGTATGAGTGACAAAATAGGTCCAGTTGCTCTAGGTCAATCTCAAGGTGGAATGTTTCTAGGAAGAGATATGAGTTCTACAAGAGACTTCTCTGAAGACACAGCGGCAACAATTGATGTAGAGGTTTCAGAACTTGTTGATGTTGCTTACAAGAGAGCTACAAAAGTTTTATCAGATAATAGATCTGTTCTGGATGAAATGGCTCAAATGCTAATTGAAAGAGAAACTATAGACACTGAAGATATCCAAGATTTGCTTAACCGATCAGAAGTTAAAGTAGCAAATTATATTTAGTTTTAAGTAAAAAAATTTAATGAATTTTAAAGAAGATTCTTTTTCAGATTTGCTGCTAAGAGATTCTTTTTTTTTACTCATAAAACCGGAAGATAATATTTACTCAAATACTTCTATAAGGAATTCATTTTTTAAAGAATTAGAAAGATTAGTGAAATTAGGATTAAAGAATATTGAAATAAGTTGGTCAAATAATGAAAAGTGGTTGGATTTTGTATACGAAATCAAACGCAAATTTCCAATAATTAATTTAGGCTCAGCCTCCATAGTTAATAAGAAATCATTAGAAGATTCATTAAAAATTGGATTAAATTTTTCTATGATGAAATTTTGGGATAAAGATCTTTTCAATTATTCGAAGTCAAAAAATTATTTATTAATTCCTGGAATTAAAAATTTAAAAGATCTTGAGGAAGCAATAAATTTAAATTGCAACATTATCAAAATTTATCCAATAAAAAGTAAAGCTAGTTCCATAGATATACACAACTTTGGAAGTATTGATTTCATTGCTGCTGGGGGCCTATCAATCAATGATGTAAAAACTTATAAATCTTTAGGATATAAAGCAATCGTAATTGGAGATAAAGGTATTATAAATAAAAAATTTGATCCAAAAATATATGAATGGCTCAAAGATAATTAAATAAAAGATAAATATAATTTGTTTAACAAAACTACTAATTATTCATTAAGCCACATTGAGCTTGATTCAGAAGTAAATGATCAGCAAGTACTAAAGCAACCATAGCATCAACCATAGGAACTGCTCTTGGTAGAACGCATGGATCATGTCTCCCTTTTGCTTTCATCAAAACTTCTTTTCCTTCAGCATTTACTGTTTTCTGTTCTTTCCCGATAGTTGCTGTAGGTTTAAAAGCTATCTTCATCTCAATATTTTCGCCATTACTTATTCCTCCCTGTATACCACCTGAATTATTAGATATTGTTCTTAACTTCCTCATATCATCAGATTTAATGAAGGAATCATTATGTTCGCTTCCTTTTAAATAAGTTCCAGAAAAACCTGAACCTATTTCAAAGCCTTTCGTGGCAGGCAAAGACATCAAAGCCTTCGCTAAATCAGCTTCTAATTTATCAAAAACAGGCATTCCAAGCCCAGAAGGGACGTTTCTTACTAGACATTCAATAACACCTCCACAAGAGTCTCCTTGACGCTTTAATTGCTTAATTCTCTCGATCATTTCTGCTGATACCTTTTCATCAGGACATCTAACAATATTAGAATCTATTTTTTTGAGAGAAATCTTTTCTTTATTTATATCAGAATCAATATCATGTATACGCTTTACCCAAGATAGTATTTCAGTGTTACAGAAGTTTTTTAATAATTGTTTTGCTACGGCGCCCGCAGCTACTCTCCCAATTGTTTCTCTTGCAGAGGCTCTTCCACCACCAGAACTTGCCTGAATTCCATATTTTAGATGATATGTGCCATCTGCATGAGAAGGTCTAAATACTTGCTCCAAATTATAATAATCTCCTGGTCTTTGATCCTTGTTTCTTACCAACATCGCTATTGGAGTTCCAAGCGTTAACCCTTCCTTTATCCCACTTAATATTTCAATTTTATCTTCTTCATTTCTTGGTGTTGTAATGTCACTTTGGCCAGGTCTGCGCCTATCTAATTCATTTTGTATCAGATTTATATCTACTTTTAACTTTGGGGGACATCCATCAAGGATAACTCCTACTGCCCCACCGTGTGATTCTCCAAAAGTACTAACACGAAAAATTTTTCCAAAACTACTACTCATAGAAATATGAAATGTTTTATCTATATATAAACATTATATGAAACCAATTGAAAATTAAACAAAAAAAAGCCCCCAAAAAGGAGGCTTGTAAATTTAAGAACTTTAAGCTTAACCGATAGCTGGAGCTGAAAGAGCTACTGTTGTAGACTCAGCTGAAGCTAGATCAAGTGGGAAGTTGTGAGCGTTACGCTCGTGCATTACTTCCATACCTAGGTTTGCTCTGTTAAGAACATCGCCCCATGTAGGAACAATCTTACCGTTTGCATCAACAACTGACTGGTTGAAGTTGAAACCGTTAAGGTTGAATGCCATTGTGCAGATACCCATTGAGGTTAACCATACACAAACAACTGGGAATACAGCTAGGAAGAAGTGAAGACTTCTGCTGTTGTTGAAACTTGCATATTGGAAGATCAAACGACCGAAGTAGCCATGAGCTGCAACGATGTTATATGTTTCTTCTTCTTGTCCGAACTTGTAACCATAGTTCTGAGACTCTGTCTCAGTTGTTTCTCTGATTAGAGATGAAGTAACAAGTGAACCATGCATAGCTGAGAATAAAGATCCTCCGAACATACCAGCAACACCAGCCATGTGGAATGGGTGCATAAGAATGTTGTGCTCTGCCTGGAAAACAAACATGAAGTTGAATGTTCCAGAGATACCTAAAGGCATTCCGTCAGAGAATGAACCTTGACCGAATGGGTATACAAGAAATACTGCGAAAGCTGCTGAAACTGGTGCAGAATATGCAACACAGATCCAAGGGCGCATACCTAAACGGTATGAAAGCTCCCACTGTCTTCCCATGTATGCTGAGATACCAATTAGGAAGTGGAAAATTACAAGCTGGTAAGGACCACCGTTGTATAACCACTCATCTACAGTAGCTGCTTCCCAAATAGGGTAGAAGTGTAGACCAATAGCGTTAGATGAAGGAACAACTGCACCTGAGATGATGTTGTTTCCATATAGGAATGAACCAGCAACTGGCTCTCTAATTCCGTCGATGTCTACTGGTGGTGCTGCGATGAATGCAACGATGAAGCAAGCCGCTGCTGTAAGTAGGCATGGAATCATTAAGACGCCGAACCAACCAACATAAATTCTGTTGTTAGTTGATGTTACCCACTCACAAAACTGTGGCCAGCCTTTTAACAGCGAAGAACGCTGCTGCTGAATAGTTGTCATGAGTTCGTAAAGTATGTCTCTAAAGGGAGACGTGTAAATAAAAACGGAAAATATATCCCGCTCCGAAGATTTTAGACCAAAATCGCTAAAAATGTGTATTTTTTTTTCTTTAAGTAAACTTATTTTTTGAAATATCGAAGAAAAGAACCTCCATGTCTTAATATTTTCTTTGTTATTAAGGATTTAACTTGGTAATAATCGAATGGCTTCTTAACGGGAAAAGATCGAAAGAGGTGGTTTCGTTAAGAGAGGCTAAGCATAGAAGACTGCAATTAGAGGCTTTTGGAGCTATTATTTATTGGAGTGAAAGAATTTAGGTTTTGAAGGTTTAGGAGTTAGCAAAAAAAATAAAAGTAATGAATATTAAATAAACTTATCTATTAAATAAAAAATACTTATTAGTTTCGAGCTATTTATTGTTCCGGTTTCTCAATTTATAGACTTTCAAACTCCTTAACCCATTGTTTTTTGGAACAAATTACTTCTTTTTTTGTGTAGCTCATTGCAATTTTTTTTTCCTTATAAGCGACTTCTCCAATAAAAACAGGCCAAATCAATTGGTCTCCGTTATATTTGTAAATTATTCCTTGACTATCAAGAAATAATGGATCTCCTTTTTTAATCATTTTCCAATCTTGGTTTATTCTCTCAGGATGAATTAGGCCATCAATATCTCCTTTTTCATCTCTTGGATAATCTATACTTCCTTGATGAACATGAACAACCAATTCCTTTGGGAGTTCTGTAAGGTTTTTTTTTAATTTATCTATCTCTTCCCTTAGAGAGCTAATTATTAAAGAGAATCTTTCTATGATTTTTGGATCATAAAAATTTTGTGCTACAGCTCCTATTTCAATAACTAGACCACATGGCCAAGCTTCTACAAGAAAGCCTGTTTGAGCTTTATCTTTTTCGTGCAAATAAATGGGCAATCCAAATTTGTTCTGCAGTAATGCAGCTAAACAAAAATCTTTGAATCTCCTCCCATACAAAACAATGCTAGTTCCCATATTTGCAGTAGTAGTGTGCAAATCGATTACAATTTGACAGGGTTTAGATCCGTCAATTCCAAATTCATCTACTAAAAAATTGGCTCTATTTATTTCATAAAAACTATTCTTATGTTGATCAAAATTCTCACTTTTTTTAAAAGATCTATTTAAATCTACATCTATATATCTGCACCCTTTTTCATAGGCAACAGGATTACCTATGATGTATTCATACTCGATACCATGCTTCAGACTATTTTCCTCTCTATTAAATTGTTTAACCGCCCAAACAGGATTAATTTCATTCCCATGAGTACCTGAAACGATAAGTATTCTTTGAACAGTCATTTTTTCTTTAAAAGTAAAATTTTATGCAAAATAAACACCTCATTAAGGCCTCCAAAAAATTTTGGTTTTGGTTTTGGACCCAACTAATGAATGGCTTCGCACCATCAGATTTACATGGTAATTATAAAAGGCCTAAAAGTATAACAATTGATAGTAAATACAATATTAATAATGAGAATGGACAAATTTATTTATTGGTTGGCAATTCTTGTCCATGGTGTCAAAGAACTTTACTCGTCCACGAAATAAAATATTTATCAAAAAAAGTTAAGGTTATTTTTTTAAAAGCAGATGTTGAGCATGGCGAATGGATTTTTAATACAAGCATTAAAGGATGTATGAGACTTTCAGACCTTTACAAAAAAGCTAATAAAAAGATTATTTTTAGAGCGACATTACCTCTTTTAATTAATTTTGTAAAAGATGAAGTAAATATATTGTCTAATGAAAGTTCACAGATTATTAGACTGCTCAACTCAATAAAAAGTGAATCGAAATATCAGACATTAAGTATTAAAGACTGTAATCAGAAATGTTTGGATTTAATTAATAACAGCATTAATGATGGCGTATATAAATGTGGTTTCGCTAGAAACCAGTCAGCTTACGAAAAAGCAAGTCAAAAACTTTTCGCAGGTATAAATGAAGTTGAAAATTTACTAGAGAAAAACAAGGGGGACTGGATATTTGGAGAGGAGTTAACCTACGCAGATATTTACCTTTTCCCAACGCTTATAAGATGGGAATTGATATATAGCAAACTTTTCAAATGTACTGAAAAAGAAATATCAAGTTTCGAAAAGATTATTGAATGGAGATTAAAATTTTTTAATTTATCTAACGTACAAAGGACATGCTTCGACAGTGAATGGAAAAAAGATTACTACAAAGCTTTATTCCCTTTAAACCCAAATCAACTAATCCCAGTTTTACCTTCGTTAGAGAAAATAATGAGATTAGAGTCCTAAAAAATAAATAAATAAATTTAAAAGAAAAATGATGTTGTAATGAACACTTATTTAGTTCATAGATAATGCAATTTCATTAGAAATTAACTATGTTATGTATGTCTACTAAAGTACGAAAAGCTTAAAATGAAATCCATTGACGAACACATCCAAAAAGATCAATCGGAAATCGAATCTGCAAAAGCAGAGGGCAATCTTCCAAAGGTCAGACATTTAACTGAAGAGCTAAAAGAACTCGAAGAATATAAGGATCATCATCCAGAGGATAAACATGATCCTAACGCTTTGGAACTTTTCTGCGATGCCAATCCGGATGAACCGGAATGTCTTGTTTATGATGATTAGTCTTTCTTTTGATCGATAATGCACAAAAAAAAGGGCTTTCTGAGCCCTTTTTTTATTTGTTAAATTCTTTAGTAATCTCTATTAAAGTCGGATGGACTTCCTGTAAGCGAACAAACAACCGACTCCTCATTTTTCATTTCCTTGACTTCTACAATTGGTCTTCCCATTTTCTTCAAAACCTCGATATCTTGAATAGTTTGACATCTAGCTATTATTTTTCCTTGTTGATCAAAGCAAGTATAGAAATTCATATTGTTTCTAAAGAAGTATCTTATTTATGACTAATTTTCATTATTAAATCAAGTGTATTTTTTTACAAAAAAATTATTAATTTAAGTTAGATCCTCTTCCATACTTCAGAAAGCAGTGAAGATAAACCTTTTTTTAAAGATGAAGAAATAACTAAAACTTTCTTTTTAGATAAATCTTCTAACTTTTTTGTAATTATTTTCAAATAATCATCATCTACAAGCTCCATTTTATTCAATACTATTATCCTCTCTTTATCTAAAAGACCTTTCCCATATTTTTTTAATTCCTGCTCAATAATCTCAAAATCATGTAAAGGATTTTCTGAAATTGCATCAATCAAGTGAACAAGTATCTTCGTTCTTTGGATGTGCCTTAAAAAATCATGTCCTAAACCTACTCCATCAGCTGCACCTGATATTAATCCAGGAATATCGGCAAAAAGGCAACCATTACCATCAATTTTTCTTACTACACCTAAATTAGGTATTAGAGTCGTGAAAGGATAATTTGCGATTTTTGGACGGGCAGATGATACAACGGAAATCAAAGTACTTTTACCAGCGTTTGGAAGGCCTATAATCCCAACCTCTGCGAGAAGTTTTAGTTCTAATTGAACCTCCCATATCTCACCATCTTTTCCTTCCGTGAATGATTCTGGAGCTCTATTTTGATTACTTAAATAGTAAGCATTACCATGTCCACCTCTTCCTCCCATAGCAATAGTTAAACTCTGTTTATCTTTAGTTAAATCTCCTAAAATAATGCCGGTTTTAATATCCCTTATTTCTGTCCCGCAGGGAACTTTAAGGATTCTATCCTCACCTGAAGCACCTGATCTCTTATTAGGACCTCCTTTGCATCCATCTTCAGCAATTATTTCTCGTTTGAATTTGAAATCTAATAATGTTTGAAGATTATTATCAGCAATCAAAATTACTGAACCCCCTCTGCCACCATTCCCCCCGGAAGGTCCTCCAGCAGGAACGAATTTTTCTCTTCTAAATGAAACTATTCCATTTCCACCTTTTCCAGCTTTAAGAATAATGTTTGCCTGATCAATAAATTGCACTTAATTACACTTATTAAATTGTTTTCTAAGTTTTTTAAATTTTATTTTATCCACGCAATACTGCAACCAGGTCCACCCTCGTTGTTGGCTGCATCTTCAATCTTATCAACATAATTTAAACCTGATAACCAATTTCTTAGTCCTTTTTTTAATTTCCCTGTTCCAATTCCATGAACAATCCATAGTGGTCCATGAAATTTTCTAATTTTCTCTTCAATAATTATTTCGGCTTCATGAACTCTTAGCCCTCTTACATCAATTGTATTTTTACTCGTTCTAATCTTAGAAAAAGAAAAATCTTCCCTTGTAGACTTGATCTCAATCGTTGACCTTTTGAAATTAGGCTTTTCTCCATTAATACCTTCAAAGTCATTCACAGATAATATGCTTCTGAATGAACCACATTTAACTTCGTAAAAACCATCTTTTTTATCTAAATCTACAATTTGTCCCATACTATTTAGACTTTTAATTTTTACAAAATCGCCTACCTGAGGATGCCATGATATTGACTTTTCAAATTTTTTTTGGGTTAAATGTTCCGTCTCAATTTCCTTTAATCTTTTCCCAATAATTCTCGTATCCTCTCCATTAACATTTTTATCTCTTAATTTTTTAATCAAATCTATTACCTCTTTTTTCGCGGATATAATATGTTTTGATAATTTAGACCTTTCAATTTCCTGGATTTTTTCAGCATTTATTTTTTGATATTCATAATTTCTCTTCAGTTCATCATGTAATATTTCAGTCCTTGCAATCAGTTCTGCAGCCGCTTCTGCAGAATTTTGTTGTTTAATCCTCTCTTCCTCAAGTCCTTTAATAATACTGTTAATATTATCAACTTGTTTCGGCTTTAGATAATTTGCAGCTTCATTAAGTATGCTTTCATCGAGACCAATTCTTTTTGAAATTGATAAAGCGTTACTTCTCCCAGGAATACCCCAGTTGAGTATATATTTTGGCTGCAAAGAATCCTCATCAAAGGCAACTGATACGTTTTCAAATCTGGAGTCATTATATTTTAAAGCCTTAATATCTCCATAATGTGTAGTTGCTAAAGTGATATCAGATTTATTTGCAAATTCTTTTAATAAAGCCATCGCAAGAGCACTTCCTTCAAGAGGATCTGTACCAGATCCAATCTCATCTAACAAAACAACTGATAATCCTTTCTTATTATCAAGTGAATCTAATATCTCTTTTATGCGGGATATATGCCCACTGAAGGTAGATAAATTTTCTTCTAATGATTGATTATCTCCTATATCCACATATATATTTGGACAAAAAGGGATAATAGGATTATTAGTTGAGGGTATCAATAATCCTGCTCTAGCCATAATTAAAGATAAACCCAATCCTTTTAAAGCTGCCGTTTTACCTCCAGTATTTGGACCTGTAATAGCTACAACCTTAATATTTCTATTTATATGAAAATCGACAGCCACTGGGGGGGGAGCTCCTTTTTTCTTATGTTCCCAAATCAATAACGGATGAAAAAACCCGATTAGAGAAATAATAGGACTTTTCTCAAACGTAGGAGTTTTGCCTCCAATCCATTTCGAATATCTTGAACGAGTTAGAGCATTTTCTAATCTCAATAAAATGGATGCCATTTCAATGAGATTTTCTGAATTATCACAAACAACTTGTGACCATTTCTTAAGTAATTTAAATTCTTCTGCTGTGATTCTAGCTTCTAAAGAAGCTATCCTATTACCTTTAGTTACTACACTATCAGGCTCAAAATATACTGTATTTCCTGAAGATGAAGAGTCATGAAGTATGCCTTTAAATTTATTTACATAATTAACTTTCACTGCTAAAACAGGTCTCCCATATCGATCTCCAATAGTAGTATCTTGCAAATAAGCTAAATTCTTTTGAATAAATTTCTCAACTAATATTTTTCTTTCAAGTTTCTTAGATAATAATTCTTTTCTAAGAATAGATAGTTCATTACTAGCATTGTCTGAAATCCTTCCATTAGATTCAATGCCTTTTTTAAAAATCGTTTCGATATTCTGATGGTCAATTAAATTTTTTATAAATGATGAAATATAAGGCCTTTGTTCAAAATCTAATAAGATTTTTTTTAAATTTCTTGCTGCAGCGATTGTTTTCGCTATTTCTAACAATTCAGAAGATGAAATCACACCTCCCTTAGAACAAATTACGATATTTCTACTAATATCAAAAACACCAGAAAAACTAATTGATTTATCTAAATTATTTTCTAGCTCACTTATTTCAATAGTTTCATTCAACAGTCTTTTAGATGCTTCGTATTCTGAAGGGATACCAAAACTTAAAACTGCTCGTTTACCCATTTCCGTTGAGGCGAAGGAAGACAAATGCGTTTTTAACGAATCCCACTCTAAAAGGCTTATAGATTCTTCTTCTAAGGTGTTATCTGAATATGATTTTTTTGAATAACTTTTCTCTTGCATACAAAAAAAAAGAATCAAACATTCGATTGAATCCCTTCAGGAGGAACATAAAGCATCTCGAGCCAGTTTCCTTCAGTATCCTTCATATAAAAAGATGCTGTTCCATCTCTATGTTCATGTAAAGGCCCAACTTTTACACCAGAATTTTTTAAATTATTTTGAATATTTTCCACTTCTTTTTTATTTTCAAAATGAAAAGCAAAGTGAGGTCCCGCAGCTTTGTAGCTAGGGCCTAACAACGCAAGTCCATCTTTCCCTTTACCAGCTTCTAAATAAGACCAATCTTTATCGTCCCAAACTAAATTCATACCCAGCTTTATATAAAAAGATTTCGCCCTTTCGAGATTCTCTACTCTAAGTGCAATGTGACCAATCCTATTTACTCCTTGTGAAAACTTCAAAACAAAGCAGTTAATTTAATACTTATCTAAGAATAAACCAAATTTTTGTTAATAATGAGTTTTTAAGTATCCTGCAACCATTGAGATGCATCACAAGCATGATAAGTGAGTATTAATTTTGCTCCTGCTCTTTTAAAACTAAGCAATGTTTCTAATACAATATCTTTTTCGTTAATCCA
Organism: Prochlorococcus sp. AG-670-M15; assembly: GCA_003211415.1. Lineage (GTDB taxonomy): Bacteria > Cyanobacteriota > Cyanobacteriia > PCC-6307 > Cyanobiaceae > Prochlorococcus_A. Next base: position 14,004 of record QCSV01000020.1, read on the forward strand.
ATTCTTCATAGCAGCAGACTTTACCATGGAATACTCCCCACTAACGTTGTATGCAGCTATAGGTTTATTTGAAAAAGTGCTTAATCTATAAACAATATCCAAGTATGAAATTCCTGGTTTTACCATCAAAATATCAGCTCCTTCATACTGATCCAGTGCAGATTCAATTAGAGCCTCTTTTGAATTGGCAGGGTCCATTTGATATGTAGACTTATTGTCTGGAATTATTTTCTTACTATTTTCTCTAGGAGCCGAATCTAAAGCAGTTCTAAATGGCCCATAATAAGCAGATGAATATTTAGCTGTGTAACTAATAATACCTATATCACTAAATCCTTGACTATCAAGAGCAGCTCTGATCGCTCCAACTCTCCCATCCATCATGTCACTAGGACCAATAAAATCTGCTCCAGCTCTTGCTTGTGTTAAAGCTTGTTTTTTTAAAATTTCGATTGTTTCGTCGTTCAATATTTTTCCAGTTTCATCAACTAACCCATCATGTCCATCACAAGAGTATGGGTCCAAGGCAACATCTGTCATTATTGTCATTTCTGGAATCTCTTTTTTTAATATTCGAATAGCTTTAGGTATTAAACCGTCTTCATTAAAACACTCTGCTCCATCTTCAGTCTTTAAACTGTCGTTAATTTTTGGGAAAAGAACCACACACCTTATTCCCAATTCCCATGCCCTAGTAACCTCCTTTATTAAGCCATTAATATCCCATCTATAAGTTCCTGGCATTGCTGAAATTTCCTCTTTAAAATCTTTTTCATGAATAAATAATGGATATATAAAGTCAGATGCCGCTAGATGGTTTTCTCTAACCATTTCTCTAATTGCTTCAGTTCTTCTTAATCTTCTAGGACGAATAATCGAATTCATTTGAATATTATTTAAATTGAAAAATATTTATCTAATACATTAATCGCTCGCCTCGCACATAAATCAATCAGAGACTACTTTTGTTCAGGAAAATTAACTAAAATTTATTTAGTAGGAGCACAAAAAGTTACAAAAATATTTTGCACAATCTTCATTTTTCACAAATTTACGTCATTAAGAGATAATATCTTCTAGTTAAGTATTTAATTTAAGGAGAGCATCTTTGAAAATAATTAATGGATTTCATCTGAAAAATGTAAGAGGCGATATTCTTGGAGGCATCACAGCCGCAGTAGTGGCTTTACCTCTCGCTCTTGCTTTTGGTAATGCTGCGTTAGGGCCTGGCGGAGCAATTTATGGACTATACGGAGCAGTAGTAGTTGGTTTTTTAGCAGCATTATTCGGCGGGACACCTGCTCAAGTTAGTGGACCTACTGGTCCCATGAGTGTAACTGTTGCAGGTGTAGTAGCAGGCTTAGCAGCAGTAGGTGTTCCTAGAGATCTTTCTGCAGGACAAATTTTACCTTTAGTAATGGCAGCGGTAGTCATTGGCGGCTTACTGCAAATATTATTCGGGATTCTAAAACTAGGTAAATACATTACTTTAGTTCCATATTCTGTTGTTTCAGGATTTATGTCTGGTATTGGAGTAATAATCATTGCGCTTCAGATTGGACCATTACTTGGAATTAGCACTCGAGGTGGAGTAGTCGAATCTTTAACAACTGTATTTTCAAATTTCCAGCCCAATGGTGCTGCTATTGGAGTAGCAATAATGACACTAGGTATAGTATTTCTTACTCCTAGAAAAATAAGTCAGTGGGTTCCTTCTCCTCTCTTAGCCCTATTGATAGTTACCCCAATATCAATATTAATTTTTGGAGATGGAGCTATTGATAGAATTGGAGAAATCCCAAGGGGAATTCCATCTTTAAATTTCCCAAGTTTTAATCAATATTTCCCAATTATTTTCAAAGCAGGATTAGTCCTAGCAGTTCTTGGCGCAATTGACTCCTTACTGACATCTCTAGTAGCAGACAATATCTCTCAAACAAAACATAATTCTGATAGAGAACTTATTGGTCAAGGAATAGGAAATGCAGTTGCAGGTTTGTTTTCAGGTTTACCTGGAGCAGGAGCAACCATGAGAACAGTTATAAATGTTAAATCTGGAGGATCAACTCCAATTTCTGGCATGGTTCACTCGGTTGTGTTGTTGATAGTTTTAGTTGGTGCAGGACCTTTAGCTGAGCAAATACCAACTGCATTGCTAGCAGGAATTCTTATAAAAGTAGGCCTAGATATTATTGATTGGGGATTCTTGAGGAGGGCTCACAAATTATCTTTAAAAACATCAGTAGTAATGTATGGCGTACTTTTAATGACTGTTTTTTGGGATTTAATTTGGGCAGTTTTAGTCGGTGTATTCATAGCAAATATGCTCACTATTGATTCAATAACCGAAACTCAACTAGAAGGTATGGATGAGGATAATCCTTTATCAGAAGATGATCAAGGGAAAAATGCTTTGCCTACTGATGAAAAAGCACTTCTAGATAGATGTTCAGGCGAGGTAATGCTATTTAGACTTAAAGGACCACTTAGTTTTGGAGCAGCTAAAGGCATATCTGAGAGAATGATGCTCGTAAGAAACTACAAAGTTTTGATATTAGATATCACTGATGTACCACGACTTGGAGTTACTGCGACTCTGGCAATAGAGGATATGATGCAAGAAGCAAAAAATAATTCCAGAAAAGCATTTGTTGCTGGTGCTAATGAAAAAGTAAAAGATAGATTAGCTAAGTTTGGAGTTGAAGGCATTATTGAAACAAGAAAAGAAGCTTTAGAAACTGCTCTAAATGAGATAGCCTGATAATTTATGGAAATAAATCCAATTCTGCAAAATGTATTAGCCCCGCCAGTTCTTTTCTTTTTGATTGGAGCAATCTCAGTACTCTTTAAATCTGATTTAGAAATACCAGCTCCATTACCTAAACTCTTCTCCTTATATCTGCTACTAGCTATTGGGTTTAAAGGAGGTATAGAGATACAGAAAAGTGGTTTTACAGATCAAGTATTGCCTACTTTAAGTGCTGCAATACTGATGTCACTTGTAATCCCGCTGATTGGATTTTTAATTTTAAGATTTAAGTTTGATGTCTTTAATTCAGCCGCAATAGCAGCAGCATACGGCTCAATTAGTGCTGTTACATTTATTTCCGCTGAAAGTTTTTTGGAAAGTCAAAAAATTGCATTTGATGGGTTTATGGTTGGCGCCTTAGCTTTAATGGAATCTCCTGCAATAATTGTTGGATTATTACTTGTGAAATTTGCAGCTCCCAAAAATAGACCAAAATCAAGAAAAATGCATCTAAGCTCAATATTACACGAATCACTTTTGAATGGATCAGTTTATTTATTGCTCTCAAGCTTAATTGTAGGCTTTCTCACTGCTTCCAGTAATCCCTCAGGGATTGAAAAAATGGAGCCTTTTACTGGACAATTATTCTATGGAGCAGAATGCTTCTTCTTGTTAGATATGGGAATAGTCGCTGCTCAAAGATTGCCGAGACTGAAGAATGCGGGTTCCTTTTTGATTGGCTTTGCCATTTTAATGCCTTTGTTTAATGCATTTATTGGTGTATTCGTTGCAAGATTTTTATCTTTAGGACCTGGCAACGCACTTTTATTTGTGGTTTTATGTGCAAGCGCCTCTTATTTAGCAGTTCCTGCAGCGATGAGGATGACAGTTCCAGAAGCTAAATCTAGTTATTATATTTCAACTACACTAGGTCTCACTTTCCCATTCAATATAGTTCTTGGCATTCCCATATATATGAGTTTAGTAAATACCATTATCCCATTTTCCCCACTATAAAAATGAAAAGATTAGACTTGATATTTAGTGAAAGAGAACTAGATGCAATCATTAAAACATTAGAAAAAGCTAATGTTCCTGGATATACAGTTATGAAACACGCCACAGGCAGAGGGCCTGAAAGAGTTGTTACTGAAGATATGGAATTTACAGGATTAGGAGCAAATGCTCATGTAATTGTTTTTTGTGAGCAAGAATTAATAGATAAAATGAGAGATAACATCAGGGACGATTTAAGCTACTACGGAGGAGTTGCTTATATTTCTGAAGCAACACCCCTTTAAATTAAAGAAGCAATATTTTTTTAAGAATGAATCCAATCTACTCTTATATTTTTTCGACTATTTAAGTATCTATCAATTGACATTGCAGCAATACATCCATCAGAAGCCGCAACTACAGCTTGCTTAAATGGTGTATTTCTTATATCTCCAATAGCCCATACTCCATCAGAGTTTGTAGACATAAAGTCATCAACAATGACTCCTCCGTCTTCTTTTAAAGCAATTTGATCCCCTAAAAAATCAGTAATCGGCTTTGAGCCACTCATGTAGACAAACACTCCATCTAAATTTAAATTAATAGGATTTTCTTCTTGTTTGTTTTTTACAACAACCCCATTCACACCCATATCATCACCCAATATTTCCAATAATCTTGTTCTACTCCAATGTTTTATATTTGAATTATCCATCAATTCCATAGCTTCCTCATTATCTGATTTAGGATCACTTGATGTAATCCAATGCACAGTTGACGCAAATTTAGTTAGAACAGTTGCCTCTTCAATTGCCTCCTTGTTAACTCCAACAACAGCAACTTCTCTATTTTTATAAAAAGCCCCATCACATGTAGCACAATAACTAACTCCTTTACCAAGAAAATCCGCTTCGCCCTTAAATGATGCAGGCCTACCCATGGCTCCACTTGCAAGTACAAGTGCTTTAGCTTTGAAAGTGCCTTCGGGCGTATAAACCATTTTCCACTCTCCACTAGCGTCTATTCCAAACACTTGTGCTCTTCTATAATCTGTGCCGTATTGCACAGCCTGTTCTCTCATTAGAGTAAGTAATTTCTCTCCACTTATATCAACCGGAACACCTGGATAATTAGCTATTTGATGCGTTATTGCTAAGGCGCCGACAGATGGATTTTTATCTAAAATTACTGTCTTTAAGTTTGAACGAGATGTATAAAGTGCGCAAGTACATCCAGCCGGGCCTCCTCCGATAATAACTACATCTGACTCAATGATTTCCAATTTTAAAAAACTCCTTTTTTAGTAGTTAATTAGATGAGTTTTTGGTTAGAAGATATTTTTAAAGTAAATACCTGAACCTTTGTATAAATATAAGTTAAAAGAAAAAAGAAAAAAAAGCTTAATATAGAAACAAACTTACATAGGAAAAACATAAAAAATTAATTATCAAAATGATCAGTTACGTGAAATGTTCTGTATTGATCTATTATTATGTCATATTGAAAAATCAATTGCCTTTGAAACATTATATTTTTCATGACCAACTCTGATTACCTTTTAAAAGCTACCATTAAGAAAGTAACCGAAAAATTAAACGAAATATTGGTTGAAAAAATTGAAGAAGCAACAAATATTGCTCAGGATGCTCCAGAAATTCTCAAAAAAGAATTTGATAGTTTAAAAGAATCCATAATCGAAGAGGCAACAAGACTGGCAAAAGCCGAAAATATTCAAGAAAATGAGTCTACAAATACTTATCAAGATTACAAAATAAAAAAAGCTTTAAATGAAATTGAAGGTATCAATAAGCAAATTGATCTCTTTAATAAAACTATAAATAATCGAATTAAATGAGTTATCACATTCTTCATTATCGTTTAAAAAAATTGAAGAGGGCATTTCTTATTTGGATAACTCTGATTTCTCTTTTAATAATTTTATGGATAGATAGTATTAGATTTACAATTTTCCAAACTAAGAACAATGAAAAAAGTAGGGTCCAAATTAAAAGAGCTAGGTGGTTTACTAATCAATTAATAAAGCTTGGATCAGCATTCATTAAAATTGGACAATTATTATCAGCGAGACCTGATTTAATTCCTAATACCTGGATACAAGAATTATCTAAATTGCAGGATCAAGTTCCTAATTTTTCATTTGCGCAAGTTGAAGAAACTATAAGAGAAGAACTAGGATCTAAGTTTAATGAAATAGATCAAATAATATGTGATCCGGTTGGATCAGCATCACTAGCTCAGGTTCATAGGGCGACTTTAAAAGATGGTAAGAAAGTAGTATTTAAAGTTCAAAGACCTAATTTAAAAGAATTGTTTATTATAGATTTGGGCATAATGCAGAAAATAGCAGGATTATTGCAGAAAAATAAGAATTGGAGTCGAGGTAGAAACTGGATTGAGATTGCCAAAGAGTGTAGGAAAGTTCTTATGAAGGAACTTGATTTTAATTGTGAAGCACAATATGCAGCAAGATTTAGACAGCAATTTCTTGATGATGAAAATGTTGAAGTTCCTGAAGTAATTTGGGATATGAGCAGTGAAAAAGTCCTTTGTTTAAGTTATCTAGAAGGAACAAAAATAAGCGATTTAGAAAAATTACAATCACAAGAAATTGATTTGCCCAAAATT
>QCSV01000021.1 GCA_003211415.1 Prochlorococcus sp. AG-670-M15
TGAAGCGATGGAGGCTGATAGAGGTTCAAACAAAATAGGGACAACAGGTCGTGGGATTGGCCCAACTTATGCAGATAAGTCACAAAGAAATGGCATTAGAATAAGAGACTTGCTCAATAAGGAACGGCTAAGTGATGTGATCGAAATTCCATTAAGAGAAAAAAACGGTTTACTAGAAAAAATCTATGGCATTAAACCACTTAAATTAGAAGATATTGTTGAAGAATATCTTGACTATGGGGAAAGATTATCAAAGCATGTTGTTGACTGTACGAGGACTATCCATGCAGCCTCAAAAAATAAGAAGAATATTCTTTTCGAAGGTGCTCAAGGGACTCTACTTGACTTAGATCATGGAACTTATCCTTTTGTTACCTCATCAAACCCTATATCAGGAGGGGCATGTATTGGGGCTGGAGTGGGGCCAACTTTAATTGATAGAGTCATAGGTGTAGCGAAAGCTTATACCACAAGAGTAGGTGAAGGGCCATTCCCAACAGAACTGCAAGGGAGTATTAATGATCAACTCTGTGATAGAGGCAGTGAATTTGGAACCACTACTGGGAGAAGGAGAAGATGTGGGTGGTTTGATGGAGTTATTGGTAAATATGCTGTATCTGTTAATGGTCTTGATTGTTTAGCCGTTACGAAACTTGATGTATTAGATGAATTAGATGAGATTCAAGTTTGCATTGCATATGATCTCGATGGAGAGAAAATAGACTACTTTCCTACAAATTCAGATGACTTAAAAAAATGTAAGCCAATCTTCAAAAAATTAAAAGGTTGGCAATGTTCAACTGCAGACTGCAGAAAGCTTTCTGATCTCCCAGAGAATGCTATGAATTATCTAAGATTTTTGGCTGAATTAATGGAGGTTCCAATTGCAATTGTCTCGTTGGGGGCTAATAGAGATCAAACTATAGTAATTGAAGACCCAATTCATGGCCCTAAAAGAGCACTTCTAAGGTAATTTAGTTCCAAATTAATGAAGGAATCCTTTAGACATTTTGAGCATAATAAAAAGATTGATCTCATTGGCCTGGGCAACGCAATAGTAGATATTATTGTAAATATTGAAGATGAGTTTCTTAAGATAAATAATCTTGATAAAGGATCAATGAATCTAATTAATTCAGACGAGTCTCAGAGATTGTTAGAAAATTGCAAAGTGATCAAAAAAATATCAGGGGGATCCTCAGCAAATACCGTTGTTTGTTTAGCAGAATTAGGTAATCTTGTTCAGTTTATTGGAAGGGTGAAAAATGATCAATTTGGGAATTTCTTTTCTGAAGATATTAAACAAAGTAAAACTATATTTAATACTCCACCAATTATTGAAGGTGCTTCTACAGCTCATTCAATCATTTTGATTACTCCTGATGCACAAAGAACTATGTGCACTTACCTAGGAGCATCTATAGAGTTTAAACAAGAAGACATTGACTTTACTGTAATTAAGGAAAGTAAATACTTGTATTTAGAAGGGTATTTATGGGACAGCGAATTAGCTAAAAATGCTTTTATTAAAGCCGCCCAAATTGCAAAACAATCCAATACAAAAATAATTCTTTCATTGTCTGATTCATTTTGTGTAGATAGACATCGTGAGAGTTTCTTAGAATTAATTGATGAATATGTAGATATTGTTTTTTGTAATGAATCCGAGGTGTTAAGTCTATTTAAAAATGATAAATTGGCAAGCTGCCAAGAAGACCTATCTTCATTATGTGAATTAGTCATAGTAACTCTTGGAAGCAATGGTTCTCTCATAGTTAACAAAAATAATGTTGAAATAATTGAGTCAATAACGAAAGGCAAGATTATTGATACTACAGGAGCGGGAGATATTTATGCGGGAGGATTTATCCATGGATTAATAAACAATTGTTCCCTAAAAAAATGCGGAGAGATAGCTTCAATTTGTGCGGGACAAATAATTACGCAATTAGGATCTAGATCAGATATTGATCTTAAAAAGTTAATAAAATAAATTTAATCAAATTGTCTTATTCAACCAATCATAATATTTCATCTCAGCATGGTATTTTTTGTAAATAATTTGAGGGACATCATATGTGGAATTTTCATTTAAGAATTCAATTAAATAATCTTTAAATTCTAGTTTACTTTTTATTGTAATTTCAAACTCTTTAGTTTCTTCAATATCATCTTCCCACTTATAAATTGAAAAAATTTGCTTTATCGAAACGCAAGCTGCAAGTTTATTTTGTATTAGTAATTTAGCCATTCGCAAAGCATTTGCGTTACTTGATTCAGTTGTGATCATAACTAATACTTCCATAATGAATTAAAAATCAATATTTTTTAATTATGTGATTTATCAAATTGTGATACTGATCAAAAGAGTAAGAATAATCATTTTTAACTTTCGGCCTTTTAACCAAAAATAATTTCATTTTACTTCCAGAAACTATACTCTCCCAGTTTTTCTGAGAATAACTTCCAGATTCTCTGCATAGCACATAATCTATCTCCCAAAAATCACAAAGTTTTTTTTCTAAAATGATTTTATTATTTTTACTCGGTTCAAGTATCGCTATGTTTGAATTTTTAATACATGATCCAAAAGCTTTAGTTATACTTTCAAAAGTTGGAAGTACTCTTGTAAATACATTTGCTTTACAATTCAAATAATAATTAGCTGTGTCGTTAAGGAATCTTGATCCTATTGCCAGAAGAATATTCTTATTTTCTATATCAACATGATTTATATCCTTTAAATCATCAATATAAAAAAAATTATTAGTGTAATTGATTAGAGATTTCCTCTCAAATAGTAAAAGAGGTATATTAATCTCTTTACATGCATTATTAAGATTTTTAGAAATTATTACGGCAAACGGATGAGTAGCATCGACAACGCATGTGATTTTATTTTTATTTATGAAATCAATTATTTGATCTTTATTATTTAATTTACCCGTAATGATATGTAACTTTGGATTTTCAATATAAGCTTGCCCTGCTTTATAAGTTAAAACACTTGCAAAGACTGAATAATTAAGTTCAAGAAGCCTATTAGCTATTACAGGTCCATCCGAAGTTCCTGATAGGATCCAAACATTTTTATAGCAATTTTCTTGATTCTGCATCAGTATGTCTTTAATTAAATAGTAAGTAATGAATCATTGTTTAATTCAGGCGGTAATTAATAGCGCTCCCCAAATGAGGTATACCAAAGAAAACCAAACCCCAATTGCAGAAATGATTGTTAATTTTAAAGGATTACGCAGTGAAGATCCAACCAGAGATCTCAAGATCATAGGATGGGGAAATATCGCCCAAGAGATGGTAGATGAACTAAAGGAAGGGCAAAATATTGTTATTGAGGGACGTCTAAAGATGAATTCTGTCACTAGAAAAGACGGAACAAAAGAAAAGCAACCAGAACTAACAGCTTCAAAGATTCATCAAATATCGCCAGTTGACATTTTTAATTCTGATCAAAAAGAAAATAATGAGTCATTTAAAAATAAAGAAACCACCAATAAATCTAGTTGGGATAGTTCACCTTTAGTGCCTGAAGTTGACGAAATACCTTTTTAAATCAAATATCAACATTATTTTCTTGAACACTTATAATTAATTTGCTTATTTTTCTTTCAAGTGCGGCAAGCTCGCTTCTGATTTCTGGCCATTTACCCTTATCAAGATTTTCTAGTAGCCATGCTCTATCTTGATCAAGTTTAAAAATTAAATCTCCTTGATTTGCAGTATTAGGATCTTGCATAATACTTGTTAGCCCATTTAAAATTCATTCTACTAAATCAAAATGAAGAAATACTTATCGCCTGGAAACTTAATCGTAACCGCTGGGGGTATATTAGCTTTTGTTGGAATGACTGCTTATTTTACAGACTCAGTGAATTTAAGTGTACCTACTTTTTTTTATGGAGTACCTATTTTCCTAATTGGATTAGGCTTAAAGACTTCCGAAATACCTCCTGTAGAGTTATTTGACAAGACAAATTTTGCGACAAATAAATTTAATAGACCAAAAGAATTAACAGCACTAGTTAAAGATGTTACAAGATGGAGGTATGGGATAAAAGCTCATCTTGAATCGTCATTAGAATCTTTAAATTTATGGGACGAGGATAACCCCCCTCAATTAAAAGAAATAGAAGAAATTACAAAGGAAGAAAAAAATGGTCTCAGGTTGCGTTTCGAATTAAACGCTGTTCCTCTAGAAAAATGGGTCGAAAAACAAGAAAGATTAAACAGGTTTTTCGTTAAAGGTCTTGAATCAGAATTTATTATCAACGATAATAAAAAAGAATTTGATTTTATTCTCTTTTATTAAATATAGGGATATATTTGTAAAAACCTAATTTCTCATTTCAATCAAGTTTTAATGAATTTTAATAATGAATGATTCTCAAAGAGTATCAATATTAAGCGAAGCACTTCCATATATACAAAGTTTCTCAGGTAGAAAAATTGTTATCAAGTATGGTGGTTCTGTTATGGAGAATGATAATTTAAAAAATGCTTTTTTTAGAGACATAGCACTTTTATCAACAGTTGGAGTTTGTCCGATAGTAATTCATGGAGGTGGACCAGAGATTAATAATTGGTTAAAGAAATTAGAAATATCTCCTAAATTCGAAAATGGATTAAGAATTACTGATCAAAAAACAATGGAAATTGTCGAAATGGTTCTAATGGGTAGAGTTAACAAACAAATTGTAAAAGGCATTAATAAAACAGGATCATTAGCTGTGGGTATATCAGGTCTTGATGGCAACTTGATTAAATCTAGAGAACTAGGAGATGGTAGCCATGGGTTGGTAGGAGAGGTTACAAAAATCAATCCTGAAATATTAGATCCTCTTATTTCTAAGGGATATATCCCAATTATTTCTAGTATTGGATCAACCTTAGAGGGTATTTCCCATAACATCAATGCAGATTTTGTTGCTGGAGAAATTGCTGCTGCAATAAATGCAGAAAAACTTATTCTTCTTACTGATACTAAAGGGATTTTAAGAGAAAAAGATAACAAAAATAGTCTTGTTGAAAAAACTAATCTCAAAGAGGCAAGAGATTTTATTGATAAAAAAATTGTGACTGAAGGTATGATTCCAAAGACAGAATGCTGTATAAGAGCTTTAGCCCAAGGAGTTAAAGCAGCTCACATAATTGATGGAAGATTAGAACATTCATTACTTCTTGAGATTTTTACAAATTCCGGAATAGGTACAATGATAGTCGCCTAACCCATGAAAACTTATGAGCAAGTTTTAGAAACAGTAGAACTTGCTTTAGCTAAAGGTGAGTATCATTATTGCATTGTATTTCTTTTGCCCATAATCGAATCATTTCCTTTATCAAGTAAAGAGGGTGTAAATTTAAGAACAATCTTAATTACTGCTCTTTGTGGTATCAATAAAAAGGAGGAGGCTAAAAGGTTTTGTAAAGAACTTCTAAAATCTTACGATAATAAAACGAGAGAAAATGCAAAATATTTGATGGAAGTTATAGACTCTCCTGACATTAAAAAGCCAGAAAATTGGAATGTACAGTTTGAAAGCGACCTATCACTCAATAAAAAATCTCTTAACTCACTGCGCAAAAAAAGAGAAGTATTGAAGAAAAAAAAATTTATTAATGTAACTGAGACACCAACTGGTGAAACAAAACCCTTTCAGAAAGGCTTTTCACTGATCATTTTTTTAATACTTTTATTATTAATTCCACTTTTAAGTGGCTGCGTCAAAATTGAGGATACCCTTGATCTTAGTGAACTTGATTCAATAACCAATAATTTAGTGATAGAAAGTAAATACATAAAGAAATTTCCTTGGCAATTAAAATTTGAAGAGGATATGAAAGATATTTTCCCTGACGCAGAAATTGAACAAGACGAATCAACCTTTTCTTTGAAACATAAAAATCTCAATTTAGAAGATACAAAGCAAGTTCTTAAAATCACCCAAAATAAAGCTGGAGAGTTAGCGGGAGAATCAACAAATATACAAATTAATACTTCTCAAAAAAACTTCATTTTTTTTAAGAAATACTTTTACAGGTTAGCCTTGGATCTAAATTCTATTCAAGGTATTGATAATTTAGATCTTATTTTCAAAATTATTCACCCTAATAAAGCTATCCTTACTGATAAAAATAATTCAAATATAGAACTCAAAAAAAATCTTATAATCTGGAGTTTAAATCAAGGGCAGATAAATACTCTTGAATTTTCTTTCTGGAGCCTCAACAAACTTTTGATTGGAATATCTATTATTTTAATAATTATAATATTGGCTTATCTATTAAGATTCTATAGATTTAAATTAGGTTCTGATTTACCTCAACTTCCATCAAAGTAATTACAACTCTGCTGGATTAACATCAATTTTTAAAAAAACGTTTTTTGGAATAAGTTTCCATAATATTGATCTATGAGGTAAAGGTATCTTTGTTCCCTCAGGACCATGTATTAATATCTGCCATCTAAATTTTTTACCGACTTTAGCAATTAAACTAGGGGCAGGACCAATTAATTTCCAGTTCTTTTTCTCACAAAAATTGAGCAGATATTTTGCCAATTTTATTGCAATTGATTCAGTTAATTCATAATTTTCACCTGATAATTTAAGTAGACAAATCGTGCAAAATGGAAATAAATTAGCATCTTTTCTCAATCTCGAGTTTTCAATTAAGAATCTTTCATAATCTCTTTTCTGAAGATACGAAATTACCGGGTGGTTAGGTTTATATGTTTGAAAAATTACTTTTCCTTTTTTTTGAGCCCTGCCTGCCCTGCCTGCCAATTGTAAAAACAATTGTAATGATTTTTCTTCTGCCGAAATATCTGGGCGATGAAGCAACCCATCTGCTGCAATGACTACTGAAAGAGTAATATTAGGGATGTCAATCCCTTTGGCCAACATTTGAGTTCCCACAAGAATATCAGCATCACCTTTAGAAAACTTTGAAAGAATATCTCTATGACCATCCTTTACTGAGGTTGTATCTCTATCAAAGCGAAGTACTCTTAAGTCAGGAAATTCTTCATTTAAAAACTCAATTACCCTTTGTGTACCTATTCCAAAAGGTTTAAAGGCAGTTGAATGGCAATCTGGACAACGATTGATCAATCTCGATTTATGATCACACCAATGACAACTTAACCATTTTTTCCCTTGTGAACCGAGATGCACTGATAAAGGAACGTCACAGTTTGGGCAATTTATTAAATATCCGCAATTTCTACAACTTAAAAACCCACTGTGCCCCCTCCTAGGGATCAAAATTATTGCCTGCTCTTTTTTTAAGCGTAGTTGAGGAAGCAATTTTAATAATTCATTGGAAAAAATTTTCATATTTCCTTTCTTGAACTCATCCCGCATATCAATAATTCTTATTTCAGGAATCTCATTACTAGATATCCTTTGAATCATTCTTACCAATTTAAAATTTTTTTCAAAAATACACTTTTTCCAAGTCTTCATTGATGGGGTTGCACTCCCAAAAATTAACTTTGCAGAATTCCTTTTTACTATTTCAATAGCAATTTCTCTTGCGTCATAACAAGGCATAGGACTATCTTGCTTATAAGAAACATCATGTTCTTCATCCATGATTATTAATCCTAGATTTTTCATTGGAAGAAAAACTGCAGACCTTGTTCCTATTACTATTAAAGGTTCATTAGCATTATTAATTTTCTTCCAAACCAAAGTTCTATGATTGGGAGAACAGTTACTATGATATTCGTAAACGACATTATTAAATCGCCGACTAAACCTATCAATAAGTTGAGGAATTAGTCCGATTTCTGGAGCTAGTATCAAACAACTTTTTTTCTTAAGAACTTGATCTTCAGCAATTCTCATATAAACTTCTGTTTTACCTGAACCTGTTTCACCCCATAGAAGTAAAACATCTCCTGGTTTCATTGTTTGAAATTCTTGAAATGCAATTTTTTGCTCATTTGTAAGATTTGTTTTTTTAGTTGCAATATGATCATTTAAAAAGGAATTTAATTTAGTATTTATATTTTTTTTTCTTTTAGATTTAACAAGGTAATTTTTACTGACCATTGAGTTAATTAGAGTGTAATTAAAACCAGACTTTACTAATTCACTTTGCCAATTACCTTTTTCAGGCAAAGTATTCATTAAAAAAAATTCTTTTTTTGTTAATCCATTTTTCTTAATATCAAATTCTTTTTTAGTTTCAATCCATATTTGATCTTTTAAACCTTTAGAAAAATTCTTATATTTACCAATCCAGCCAGGAGGAAATGCAGTTTTAAACATTTTTAAATTACTAACCATATAAAAAGAGGCTAGGGACTCTATCCATTCTCTCCAAGAGTCGTCTATTACTTTTTTCTGCAAAATACTTTCAACAAATAAATATCTTATGCTTTTTCCTCCATTAATATTTACTTCATCATTATTATTTGTCGAAAAGTTTTTTTTTGAGATCACCAACCCATTCAATAATCTCCCTCTTAGTTTCACACTTACAATATCCCCAACTTCTGCTCCAAGATTATTTCCATCTAAATAGTCAAAGCTTTCATTACTACTACCTATATCAAGCAAAATTTCCAATTTGTAGGAGATATTTAATAACTGATTACTTGCCGGCTTCAAAACTTTTTCTTAGTATTGGATTGTTGAACATTCCACAAAGTGTTTTTTGCACATTGTAAGTATCCTGCTCTTAAGGGAGACATGAAGCTTTGATCATTGACTGAAAATTCAAAAAATGATCTGCCTGTCTGAGAAATCCCAAGACTTTTTACTTTAGGTAATCTATAGCACTATTTAAATTTTTCAACAATTTAAAAAAACTTTTTTATTCAAATTCCTGAAAAAGTTCTTTTACAAATTAATGGGGAAATTTACTACTAAATGTACAAATTAGCCCTAAATAAAATTTAATCTAGTTAAATTCACCGTAGAAAGGAGTCCATCATGTGTCCAGTCGCAGCAGAATCAAAGAATTCCAAGCCCAGCTCAAAAAAAAAGATTAACAAAAAAATTAATACTAATTTAGAAACAGTAGTTGAAGAAGAAAATAATATCAATCGCCAAAGTTTACAGACATCATCTGATTCAAGGGAAAGTGGCATAGAAACCAATAATGAATTTAGTGATTCTGAAGAAGATAAAGGGCTCGGAAATATAAAGCTTGGGCCAAAAGGTATCTACACTGAAGATTCAATAAGAGTTTATCTACAGGAAATTGGAAGAATTAGACTTTTAAGACCAGATGAAGAAATTGAGCTTGCAAGAAAAATTGCTGACTTACTCCAATTAGAAGAACTGGCAACTCAATATGAATCAGAAAAAGGACATTTCCCATCTGTCAGAGAATGGGCCGAGTTAATAGATATGCCTCTTCCCAAATTTAGAAGAAGACTTCTCTTAGGAAGGAGAGCTAAAGAAAAAATGGTTCAATCAAATTTAAGATTAGTTGTCTCCATTGCTAAAAAATATATGAATAGAGGTTTATCATTTCAAGATTTAATACAAGAAGGAAGTTTGGGTCTAATTAGGGCAGCGGAAAAATTTGACCATGAAAAAGGTTATAAGTTTTCTACATATGCAACTTGGTGGATTCGCCAAGCCATTACAAGAGCAATTGCGGATCAAAGTAGAACTATTAGATTGCCAGTTCACTTATACGAAACAATATCCAGAATTAAAAAAACCACAAAAGTTCTTAGCCAAGAATTCGGCAGAAAACCTAGTGAAGAAGAAATTGCTGAGAGTATGGAAATGACAATTGAAAAATTAAGATTTATAGCTAAAAGTGCGCAACTTCCTATTTCTTTAGAAACTCCAATAGGGAAAGAAGAAGACTCAAGACTCGGAGACTTTATAGAGGCTGATATAGAAAATCCAGAGCAAGATGTTTCTAAAACTTTATTAAGAGAAGATTTGGAAGGAGTTTTAGCCACTCTTAGTCCAAGAGAAAGAGATGTTCTCAGATTGAGATATGGAATTGATGATGGGAGAATGAAAACTCTTGAAGAAATTGGCCAGATTTTTGATGTGACTAGAGAAAGAATTAGACAAATAGAGGCAAAAGCCCTAAGAAAACTTAGACATCCAAATAGAAATGGGGTTTTAAAAGAATATATAAAATAAAAAAAGTTAAGTATAATATTTAGCTTTAAAAACTTGCAAAAGAATAGCTTAAAATAAATTCGACTTTATTTTTAATTCAAACTCAAAATAATATTTAATGACTAATTTTAAGCTGAAAATAGCTAGTAGAAGAAGTAAACTAGCAATGGTTCAAACTTTATGGGTTAAAGATCAACTAGAAAGGAATATTCCCAATTTAGAGGTATCTATAGAAGCTATGGCAACTCAAGGTGACAAAATCCTGGATGTAGCCTTAGCAAAAATAGGCGACAAAGGCTTATTTACAAAAGAACTTGAAGCACAAATGCTCGTAGGCCATGCAGATATAGCAGTACATTCTCTGAAAGATTTACCAACCAATTTACCAAATGGCCTTAAATTAGGATGCATTACAAAAAGAGAAGATCCTGCAGATGCTTTAGTAGTAAATAAAAAAAATAACTGTTATAAATTAGAAACCTTACCTGAAGGTTCGATTGTTGGAACAAGCTCTCTAAGAAGACTTGCACAATTAAGAAATAATTATCCACATCTTGTTTTCAAAGATATCAGGGGAAATGTTATTACAAGAATTGAAAAATTAGATGCCGGAGAATTTGATTGTATAATTCTTGCGGCCGCTGGTTTAAAGAGATTAGGCTTTGAATCAAGAATTCACCAGATTATCCCAAGTGAAATTTCTCTTCATGCCGTTGGCCAAGGTGCTCTAGGCATTGAATGTAAATCTGATGATAAAAAAGTTTTAGAAATTATAAATGTCTTAGAAGATAAACCCACTAGTCAAAGATGTCTGGCAGAAAGAGCTTTTTTAAGAGAACTTGAAGGTGGATGCCAAGTCCCAATAGGTGTTAATAGTAATATTGATAATGGAAAACTTTACCTTACTGGTATGGTAGCCTCTCTTGATGGAGAAAGGCTTATAAAAGATCAAGTTATTGGCAATAATAATGACCCTGAACTGGTAGGCATAGAATTAGCAAAGAAACTAAAGCTCCAAGGTGCCGACAAAATACTCAGCGAAATATTTGAAGAATTTAGAGAAAACAAAAATTAGTTAATTTACTAATTTAGGATCAATTTCTTTTTTGTATCTCTCTTCACAATCTTTAATAACTTTAACAGCTTCTTCTATCCCAAAAAAACCATTAACAGTACATGTTCCAGGTTTTTTTAGATCTTTGTAGTGCTCCCAATAATACTTTGTTTCTTTTAACCAATGTTCTCCAAGGTCTTCATAACTTGAGATATGATCCATTCTTTTATCATCTGCGAGAACCGCTATTACCTTATCATCGACCTCTCCACCATCATCAAATTTCATCACCCCAATAATCCTTGCCTCCACAATAGATCCAGGTATCAATGGCTCAGTTACACTAACAATTTCGACATCAAGTGGATCTCCATCTTCATCCCAAGTCCTTGGGATACACCCATAAGCGAAAGGATAAGCAAGTGAAGAATAACCTACCCTATCAAGTTTAAGGTGGCCCGTTTCCGTAATTAGTTCATATTTATTTATGGTATTAGAGTTCAATTCAACAATAGTATTTATTACTGTATTTGAGCTATCAGTGAAAGCATTTAGTATGTGCAATAAATTTGGTGTGACCCTGCTTGGGGGTTGATTAAGGTTTGCCATCAAAAAATAATTTTTATTTATCTTACATCCTCACACTCAACCAAATTCTTTAAAAGTAATGTTTCAGCAAAACTCATTTATTTTAGACTTTAAATGACTAATAAAATAGTTTGGTGATAGTTCTTCTTTAGTGACCGTTCTTATCAATTCCATAGAATTAACTGACCTGCCATATTTATGAACATTATTTCTTAACCAAAATATGATTTTTTGATATTCACCATTTTGGATTAAATCATCTATCAAACCAATGTCTCTTTCCATTTGAGAAGATATTTGCGCACTTATAAGATGACCTAACAAATACGAAGGGAAATATCCAAACGCGCCTTCACTCCAATGAACATCTTGAAGACATCCTTCTGAATCATTAGATGGTTTTATTCCTAAAAGTTCACCATATCTTTTATTCCATTCCTCAGGAATATCTTGAGCAGGTAACCCTATTTAATCCTGCTTCCAAATGATTAATAGATTTCCATAGATCAACATAATTATTTAATTTACATCCAGCTGAAACAAATTTTTTAAAAAATCTTTTCGAAAAAGATTTGGATTTAACTATTCTATTTTCCCAAAATAATGATTGGCTTTCATGTATACCCATAGAAGTTGCTTGACCTAAAGGCCAAGCAAACCATTGATGACTTTGTGATGGCAGACCTTGCTCATAAATTGAATGTCCCCATTCATGAGCAGTTGCTAAAAAACTTGATAACGGTTCGCCTTCAACAATTCTTGTAGTAATCCTATAATCATTAGGTCCTAATGTAATTGAAAAAGGATGGGGAGATTTACCAACAACAACTAGATCTTTATCTCTCCCAAACTCATCAAGTAATTTTGAACATAAATTATGTTGAGATTCTGGACTTAAATCCCAGTGATATTTCTTAGGCTTATCAATCCCTCTAATCAACTCTGGAAGAGTGTCTTTCAAAGGCTGAAACATTTTATTCAACCACTTTAAAGATAATTCAGGTTCAAAGGGTTGGGCAAGAGTTTCCCATGGTGAATATTGATCTGATATTTGTTTTGCCTCTTCAATCCTTAATTTGATTAGTTCTTCAAAGAATGGGAGAAAAACTTTAAAATCTGATTTTTTCTTAGCTTCTTGCCAACTTTCATATCCTTTAGATTTTGCCTTTGCTAAAGACTCAACTAATTTAGGATCTAAATTTTTCGCTTTATTAAATTCCTTGATCAAAAGATTAATATTTCTTTCTTTAGCTCTAATAAAGAGTTGATTATTGGAATTTTGTTCAGTATCTAATAATTCATTTTTAGCGGATTGTATTAAATTAGAAAATTCTTCAGAAGAATTTCTTCTATGCAAGATTTTTGCAATATAGGTAAGTTGTTCAGACCTCCAAGAAGCTCCTTTTTTGGGCATTCCAGTATTCTGATCCCAATAAAGTGTACTTTGGATTGAACCTAAAATTTGAGTTTCTTTAAGATAAGCCCCCAGCTTATTCCATTGAATTTCTGCCAAAATTTATATATAAATTTAATTCATATTAAGATAAAAATTTTGATGTTTGAATAAAACATACATCTTTTATCCATAATAGAATATTAACTAATTGAGTTTTTACTTATATGGAACAAATATTTTCAGAATTAGAATTTATAACTCATGGTGAGGGTTTTATTGACATAACTAATGATTTAAATTTATTTATTGAAAAAAATAATTTTGATTCAGGAATTTTAAATTTAACTTCACTTCATACTAGTTGCAGCTTAACTATTAATGAGAATGCTGATCCAAACGTACTAAAAGACTTGAGAAAATATATGCAATCCATAGTCCCATATAATTCCTACTTAACTTTATCAAAAAGTAGAGAAGAAATTTCTTATAAACATTTTCAAGAAGGGGCTGACGATATGCCAGCACATATTAAAACATCCCTAACAAACACTTGTTTATCTTTAAGTTTTCAGGACAGTAATCTTATGCTTGGCACATGGCAAGCAGTGTATTTATGGGAACATAGATTTGATCAAAAAGAAAGGGTTTTGAATTTACATATAATTGGTGAAAAAAGGCAAAATATTTATAATGTAATTAATAAAAACTAATATTAATTATTTGATGGAACCTTACCTTTTGCAAGATGAAGAATTAAAGGAATTAGTTGTAAAAATACCCGGCTGGGAGATTAACAATTCACAAATACAGAGAGAATTTAAATTTTCTAATTTTATTGAAGCCTTCTCATTTATGACTAAAATTGCTTTAATCTGCGAGAAATATAACCATCACCCTAACTGGGAAAACGTTTATTCAAAAGTAATAATTAGGTTTAGTACACATGATTTGGGGGGCATAACAAATCTGGATCAAACATTAGCTTCAGAAATAAATAAAGTTTTCGATCAATAAAATTACAAATTTAAATTTTTTCATTCACAAAATTCGTCAAAATGTCTAAAAAGTTATTACCTGTTACTATTATTAGTGGATTTTTAGGTTCTGGCAAAACTACGCTTTTGAATCATATTTTAAAAAATCAAGTTGGTCTTAAAACAGCTGTTTTAGTTAATGAATTTGGTGAGATAGGAATAGATAATGACTTAATAATAGAAGGCTCAGAAGATATGATCGAATTAAATAATGGCTGTATATGTTGCTCTATTAATGGTGAATTATTAAATACAGTTTCTAAAGTCTTAGAAAGATCTGAAGAAATAGACTATTTGATTGTTGAGACTACTGGGCTAGCAGATCCATTGCCTGTAGCCATGACTTTTGCCGCTGGAGATCTTCGAGAAAAAGTAAGATTAGATTCAATAATCACTGTTATTGATGGAGAAAATTTTGATTTTGAAATTAATAATACAAGTGTCGCCTATGCTCAGATTTTATATGGAGATATCCTTCTCCTAAACAAATGTGATTTAGTAAACGAGGAACAATTAAAGAAAGTCGAAAAATTTATAAATAAAATAAAAAAAGAACCAAGGATATTGAGATCAACCAATAGCGAAGTTGGATTACAAACAATAATGAGTGTAGGTCTATTTGAAACAGATACTTTTAAATTCGATAAGGATAAAGAAGATGTAGAAGACAATTCAAACCATCACTCTTCCCATTCTCACGATCACTCTTCTCATTCCCACGATCACTCTTCCCTTTCTCACGATCACTCTTCTCATTCCCACGATCACTCTTCCCATTCTCACGATTTGACTAATATAGAGGGTTTTACATCAGTTTCTTATGAGACATCTGAACCATTCTCCCTAAGAAAGTTTCAATATTTCTTAGATAATCAAATCTCACAAAATGTATTTAGGGCGAAAGGAATATTATGGTTTATTGAAAGTGATAGAAAACATATTTTTCACCTATCTGGAAAACGATTTTCTCTAAATGATGAAGAATGGATAAAAGAAAAATCTAACAAGATAGTATTAATTGGTAAAAACTTAGATCATCAAACTATTAAGAATCAACTTTCATCATGTAGATTTAGTACAGATTAGTCTTTAAATATTAGGATTTAATTAATTTTTGAAAATACTTATTAAAGGATTTAAAAAAGCATTAACCGAATTAAAACTTTTTTATTTTACGTCGTTTATTGTCGCACTTTTAGTAATCATTCCCATTTTCAATTTTTTTCTTGAAGGAGTCCAATATGTTGTAAGTGGGAATTTCTCATTAGGCATTGCTGGAGGAGAAGAGGTATTAGAAACGTTAAAAGTTTTAGTACTTACAAGTTTTTTTGGAGGAGGATTAGGCACTTTAAATGGATGGTTACTTTCAAATTGTGATTTTAAGTTCAGAAAAGTTCTCCGTATTTGTCAGCTCATTCCACTAGCCGCCCCAGCATACCTAATAACAGCTATTTTGCAGGATTTAGGAAGTATTCTTGGATATCAAGTAACCGGTTTATGGTGGGGGGTTTTAATACTTTCAATTTCTACTTATCCATATGTATTCATTCTTACTAACGAAAGTTTTAATAAATTTGGAGTTAATCAAATTAATGCTAGTAGAGGATTAGGAGTTGGGCCATGGAGGAGCTTCTTTAAAATCGCTTTTCCAATGGCGTTACCAGCACTCATAACAGGAATAAGTTTAATGTGTATGGAAGTAATGAATGAGTTAGGTACATTTGCATTATTAAATATTCCAAGTATTTCTACAGGTATAGCCGAAAATTGGATAATTGAGGGTAATCCAAAAAGTGCTATTGGACTATCTTTAGTAGCTTTATTAATAATTTTCACTTTAATTATTTTTGAAAAATTCTCGAGAAGAAAATCAAAGAGGTGGAGTGAAAATCCTGCATCAAAAGATTCTCAAGGGTGGGAATTAAAAAAAGCAAGAGCTCTTCTAGCCATAATAATATCTTTATTTCCTCCAATTTTCTCTTTTGGAATTCCATGTTTTTGGGTTCTGCTCAATATCGATCAAATTCAAAAAGGATTATCTGTAGAGTTACTTACCCTATCATTCAGAACCATAAGTCTAGGATTTTTTACTGCATTAATAACTATGTTATTCTCTTTAATAATTTCCTTAGCAAGACGTCCCAATAAAAGCTTATTACTAGGACTAATAACAAACCTAGCGGGAATAGGTTATGCAATTCCAGGCACTGTATTAGCTTTATCTTTAATAAGCATTTCTTCTCCAAAATTGAATTTCATTGCTATTTGCTTGCTAATTTGGGGTTATCTTGTTCGATTTCTAACTATTTCTAAGGGTTCTATTGATTCGAGTCTTGAGAGAATTTCTCCTAGCCTAGATGAAGCTGCACTTGGACTAGGAGAGAATTGGCCGGGAATCATCAAAAGAATTCATCTACCTCTTCTTCAGGGACCAATATTCGTAGGATCACTTTTAGTTTTTGTAGACACAATAAAAGAATTACCCATTACCTTTATTTTGAGACCATTTGATTTTGATACATTATCTGTGAGGATATATCAATATGCAGGAGATGAAAGAATGGTAGAGGCAATATTACCAGCCATTCTTATCATGACTTTAGGCCTTATTGCTTCGATTACATTGATACCAAGTTTAGAGAAAAAAAACTAAATTCTTTTATAAAGTTTTCTTATTAAGAAAGGTAGGCTTAAGAACAAATCTGCCGAGGTAGATATAACCCTAAAATAAACTAAACTAATAATAATTACATTTTGTGGAATACTTTTGCCCACAAATAAAAGGAGGCAAGCCTCAAAAACGCCAACTCCTCCTGGAGCTGCTGGGACTACTAAGCCTAAAGACCATGACAAAGAAAAGATTACCAATAAAAATATAATGTTCAGATTATTACTCGCATAAAAAGTACTTAAGCAAATATAAAACCCAATAAATTTAGATAAAACAAATCCAATTTCAAGAAATAAAGCTCTAGTAGGAAAAAATGAAATTATATTTATTCTCTCTTCAAATTGGTCCTTTTGATTTGGAAGTCTCAAGACCTCAAATAATTTTCCCTTAAAAAGCCCTAGTCTTTTTAATATAAGAAAAATAAATTTACTATTTAGGAATACCAAAGGAACAATTAAAAAGATATAAAATGGTGAAAAAATCAATCCCATCGATGCCAAGAGAAAAGATCCACTTAACATAAAATAAGGTTCTATAAGAGTCGAATACAAAGCAATCTGAGGATTGCTTATTTTTTTTATAAAATTAAATCTTTCTACAAAATGCCAAACTCCTCCTGGAACGTATTTAAGAATATTGGTTAAAACATAAAAAGAGACTAGATTATTACTTTTAAATTCTTTCCCGAACCATCTAACAATATATTTCCATGCATAAGCGTTCAGGTAAATACTTAAAATACAAAATAAAAATGATAAAAATAGATTAATTCCATTTCTTTCTAAATTGACATCAAAAGAAATTTGATCAATATTATTAAAAAAATAGATACAAAAATAGGACAAGCTTGTAATAAAGAAAATACTCTTTAAAAATCCAAAATTAAATTTTTTAAGGAATTTTAGATATAGTTGATTAATTGAGTTAAATCTCATTTCCAGTTTTCAAATGCTTTAAATTTTTTGCTTGATTCTTTTATTATTTTTCTTATTTCGTGCGTTGATATTTTATGCTTTAATTGTAATTTCAAAACCTCATCATTTTCTGGTTTCATAATTATTGATCCATCTGGTTTCAAAGTTTGTTTAACTTTTATATTTCCAAAAATCGTTGAACATTCTCCTCTGCGTCTAAGTAATATCCACCTAGATTGGGTCCTTTCCCGAACCCCAATAGTGTTGGAATAATTAAACCATAATCGTCTGAAAATTTCTTTTTTCTCTATGGGCAAGATTACTTGAATAGAAAATCCAATTCTATTTTTTTTCATATTGATAGCTTGATAGGAAACGTCGTAAGCTCCCTCAATTCTCAGTTTCTCCACAAAATTAGATATATCTTCGGGTGTTTGGTCATCAATCCATGCTTCTTGAATAGATATCTCTTCACATTTTGGACTAATTTGTTCATTATCGTTAATAGAAAAATCCTCAAATGAAGTAATTTTATAAACTCTTACCAAATTAGGGAATGTAAATTTTAGATTGCCAATGCCGACTCCATAAGAGTTAATAGAATATTTTGAAGGAGGTTCAAGATAGTCGACTAAATTAGCAAGTAAAGCAATGCCAGTTGGTGTTGAGAGTTCACCATCTATTGAGTTAAAGCTTGATAAAACCTTAATATTTTTTTGTCTTATTAGCTCTATTACAGCAGGAGGTGGTACAGATAATTTTCCATGTTCAGTTTGAACAAAACCTTTCCCCAACATTGGTTCATTACAATAAACCCTCTTTGGATTTAAGTAATTCAATGCAGCACATGCTCCAATTATATCCACCAATGAATCTATAGCTCCAATTTCATGAAAATGAACTTCATCAGATTTAATGCCATGAACTTTTCCTTCCGCAATTGCTAAAGATTCAAATACTTCATAAATTATTTTTTTTAATTTATCTTCTAAGTGGCCATTTAAAATAAGTTCTTTGATACTTCTCCAAGTTCTTTTAATAGGACTACTGTCAATATTCTCAACCTTTGCCTTGATCCCTCGGATTGAACAACTTTTTGATTCCTTAAAGTCTAGTTGATATAGATCCTTTAATCCAAGATCAATAAGTGGCTGTTCAATAACTTTTTTAGGAACCCCTAAATCATAAAAAGCTCCTAACAACATATCTCCAGAGATACCAGGAGAACATTCAATTAAAACATCATCCATAAATCAAAGATTTCTTAACTGGTAAAATTTCGGTGAAAATCAACCTTTCATTCTAGTTATTTTTAGAAAGATTATTTTCAATCACTTCGTACTTTATTAATCGCAAAGAATTTCCATCTCTGTTGATATCTAAACTTACAAAGCTATGCAAAAGTTCAAGAGAAAGCTCTCCTTTTATGACTAATTTAAAATTTTTGTTTTTTAAATTCTTTGACTTTATAGCAGGGCAAATTTTAATAACAATTTCTTTCTTTTGAGTGTTGACAAAAACTAATTCTCCTCTCACAGAAAAATAATTATCTTTTAGATCTAATTCTTCTAATAATTTAGAGAAGTTCGTTTCTGAAGAATCATTTGGGAAATCATTCAGTTGATAGGGATCCCAAATTCCTGCAACCTGTAAATGGAGGTTTTGAGTATTTTTATTCTTTGGGTAAACGATCCAATAATAACTTTTATTTAAATCAATATGCTTTTTAAAAAGGGACAATGCTTTACCTAGTACTACAGTTTCAATTTTTTCTCCTGTATTATCAATTAAAAAGCCTCTATTTATTTTCTCAGTACCATGGGGAGTGAATTTACCATTAATAATACCTATTGCTCTGTGCTGC
>QCSV01000022.1 GCA_003211415.1 Prochlorococcus sp. AG-670-M15
ATAAACGAAATGCTGTTTAGATCTTTTAATTCTTATTTTTCAAGTTGTGAAACAAAATAGTCTCAATGTAAAAGAAAAAAAATTATCTAAGGTTGCATTCAGTCATGTTGGTTGCGAGAAAAATCTTGTTGATACTGAACATATGCAAGGATTATTAGATAAAGAGGGTTATGAAGTTGAAAGCAATATAAATGATGCAAATGTTGTTGTTGTAAATACTTGCAGTTTTATTGAAACGGCTAGAGAAGAATCTATTAAAAAAATTCTAGAATATACAAATCAAGGAAAGGAAGTAATAGTTGCAGGCTGTATGGCTCAGCATTTTAAAGATGAGCTTATAAAAGAAATTCCTGAAATAAAAGGTTTGGTTGGAACAGGAGATTATCAAAAGATAGCCAAGGTTTTAGATAGAGTAGAAAAAGGGGAAATCGTTAATGAAGTTTCAAAAATACCTGAATTTATTGCAGATGAGGAAATGCCTCGTTTTGTAGATAAAAATAAATTTGTTGCTTATCTTCGTATTGCTGAAGGCTGCAACTATAATTGTGCTTTTTGTATTATTCCTAAGTTGAGAGGTCCTCAAAGAAGTAGACCAATAGAATCTATAGTTTCAGAAGCCAAAATGCTTGCAAAAAAGGGTATTCAAGAAATCATATTAATTAGTCAAATAACAACTAATTATGGTCAAGATATTTATGGAAAACCATCACTAGCCAAACTTTTGAATGCGCTTTCTAAAGTTCCAATTCCTTGGATAAGGATACATTATGCTTATCCAACAGGTTTAACTGATGAAGTTATTAGAGCTTTCAAAGATTCAAAGAATATAGTTCCTTACTTTGATTTGCCACTTCAGCATAGTCATCCAGATGTGTTGAAGAGTATGAATAGACCTTGGCAAGCTTCTTTGAATGAATCAATTTTGGAGAAAATTAGAGAAGAAATTCCATCTGCTGTATTAAGAACTAGTCTCATTGTTGGTTTCCCAGGAGAAAAAAAAGAACATTTTGAACATCTGCTCGAATTTTTGGATAGGTATAAATTTGATCATGTGGGAGTGTTTATTTTTTCTCCTGAGGAAGGAACTGCAGCTTTTCATTTGCCAAATAAAGTATCTCTAGAGGTTGCAGAGGCAAGAAAAGATAACGTTATTTCAGTTCAACAAAATATCTCTAAAGATAAAAATCAGATATATGTTGGTTCAAAAATGAAAATTTTGGTAGAAAAAATATCAGACAATAACGAATTAATAGGTCGGTCCTACAATTTCGCTCCTGAAATTGACGGAAATGTAATTTTATCTGTTAAAGATAAAATTGATTTGAAAAATTATATTGGTAAATTTGTTGAAGCAAATATTTCTTTCTCGGATGAATATGATTTGTATGGAGAGACTATTAAAATTTTGTAGTTATTTTAAATTAATTTAACTGCTCTTAAGAGCTTATCTAATGCGAAAGCAGCTCCAAAACCAAAACCAATAAATGCAAAATAGAAAATGATGTTCATTAATTTTTTTATTTTTATTTAATTTAACATCAGATGCAAAGATTAGATTTTTTCGTTTAATTTCTTAATCTTGAATATATGGTAATTTTTTGTATAAACATTCTTCTGCTTTTTGTAGTTCCCGGCCTAAATATAGAGCATGGTCGAATCTGGTTATTAAGTCATTTCTTTCTTCAGTGATCAATATTCCAAGTTGTTTCGCACTAATACCTTTAAAAACTTCATTAATAACTCTTTTATTTTGAGAGTCGCATTTGATTGGTTCATTTGTTTCTGGGTCAAGCGCATAGCCTTCCTCATCAATGTTATTTAAAAAGTGCTCTAAAATGATTTTATTTTCTTCTAAATCTACTTTTATAATAAAATAACCATTTGGATCTAAGTCTATATATCGGTTGGATAGATTATTATCAATCTTTAATTTTTCACCTAAAATTTTACTAGAATCCATCCTTAGAAGTTAATAAAAACTATATTACTAATATAATCTTTCGTAAAGCCAAATAATTTTTTATTTAAAGGGTATAGAATTATTCTCAAATTCAATTTCCGTCTCGGTTTGTTTATTAACTTCATTTAGCCAAGGATAAATTATATTTTCCATATTTTTATCAAACCACTTATGCAAGCTAATGGTGCTTTTGGCAAAAAACCCCCTCCGCCTTTTATGTTTACCACCTGCTCCAGGATCAAAAAAATGGATACTATTTTTTATTGCCCATTCAATTGGCTGGTAGTAACATAATTCAAAATGTAAATTAGATATGTCTTCTTCACTACCCCAATATCTCCCCCATAAGTTGTTTTTATTTTTAACGCACATCGACATAGCAAAAATATCATTGGAATCATTTTTTGATGCGCTAAAAAGTAAAAGATTTTTTTTATTATCAACAATTTTTTCGAAAAATGTAGATGTTAGATATTTACTTCCCCAAACTCCCCACCTCGAGCAATGCTGTTCATAAAAATTATGCATTTTTTTAAGGATTTCTTGGTTGATATCATCTTTATTAAAAATTTCTATTTTAATATCTTGTTTAGTAATTGATTTTCTCTCTTTTTTGATATTTTTTCTCTGATTAGAGTTAAATCTAGAAAGAAAATCATCAAACGTTTTTTCTCCATTACTCCTCCATTCACTGCTGGAATTTATCCATTCATAGTATCCCAAAGATTTAAGATGTTTGCCCCAGCTTTTATCAATATATAAAAAATTACAACTTAAAATTTTGTTTGTAATCGCAAAGCTTTCGATATTATTTATGAGTAAATTTGTAATTTCTTTCTTATCTTTATTTTTTTTATAAAGAAATTGATATCCATTTACAGGACTATAAGGACTCATTCCAATTAATTTAGGGTAATAATTTAAATTCAGATCTTGAGCCAATCGTGCAAATGATTGATCAAAAATGAATTCTCCATAGCTATGACTTTTTAAAAAAAGTGGAGCAATTCCTAATATTTCTTCATTTTTATAAGCAACAAAATATAGAGGCTGCCAACCAGTTTCTCTTGAAACACTTTTTGATATTTCAAGGTTTTTAAGCCAAGTCCATTCATAAAATGGGTTATTGATTTCATTTGCTAATTCATTCCATATCTCCTTGGAGATTTCCTTAATTGACAATTTAACTTCAACTTTATGTATTTTTTGGTTCATTTATTATTGAATTTATTTCAAATTTTTTTGTAATGAACATGGATTTCATTATTCATTAAATTTTTAATTGATTTTATTTCCCATAGTCTTTTGAGATTAAAAATCTCATTTGTTTGTTCTGGAGGGATCCATGTATATCTACCTCCAATAATTCGTGGAATTATTGTAATTTTTATATCTGTTATTAGATCCTCTTTTATAAATGAATTTATAAGTTTTGCACCTCCTAAAAGAGCTAGATTATTGATCCCTTGATTTTTTAGTGAAATTAAAGTTTTCCCCCATGAATCTTCGAAAAAGAGTTGTTTCTCGAAGTCATTATTCGACGAATTATCAACTTTACTTGAGCTTATTAGCCATCTTCTAATTGGTTGACGAAAGTATGTCCAATTATTGTTAAAGTTTTTGCTATTTGAAGCAACTATAGAAATTGGTTGGCTTTTTGATATATTTACTTCGTCATTATCATTGAGATTTTTAATTAAGTAAGTTGATTGATGAGCTATTAAAGTACCTAAACCAAAAATGGTAGCGTCAACCATTGATAAGTTTTGATTTAACATTTTTTTATCTACTTCACTTCCAAGATGAGATTCTCCACCTCCAGGAAATGCAATTCTCCCATCAAGACTAGATGCTATAACAATTATTACTCTTGGGATACTCAAGTTTGTGTGACTAAACTATTTTCAAAATTCAACTTCAATGAATTGGTTAACTTTTGATCAACATAAATTTCTGCAGCATTATTTGGACTCTCTTGGAGTCTTATTTTGTGTAATTTTGCACCAAGGTTATGTATTGGTTTTTTAAGAATATCAGAAATATATAAAGCTATATTTTCAGCAGTTGGAACACAATTATGGAAAAATTCGATGTCTTTATTTAGAAAAGTATGATCTAGTTGTTCAACAACCAAATCATTAATTATCTCTTGGAGGGTAGATAAGTCGCAAACCATTCCTGTTCTTTTATCAATATCTCCTTTTACAGTTATTTCTACAAGATAGTTATGACCATGTCCATTAACTCTGGCACATTTCCCATAGATTTTTTTATTTTCATCAAAGGATATCTCTTCTTTTGCAAGTCTATGAGCGGCTGCAAAATGAGTTTGTACTGTTAAAAATGCTTCCATGTTTTTTCCTAAATAATCTGCCCATAAATTTGGGTTTTCATAAAGTCTTAGACTTGTAAGAGGTAAATCATCCTTTAGACGACTCCAAATAACCTTTACTAATGCTTCAGTTGTGGGAAGTATACCCTCTTGATTGTTAACATTAAATTCAGGCCAGACATCATTTAAAAAACGAAAATCTAATTGTCCAGTAACCTTATCTTTAATAGAGTGTTTTACATCAGAGAGATTAAGTACCATTCCATCAGAGTCTAGTTCTCCACCCATTGAAACAATAAGTTCATAATTATGACCATGACCTGGTGCAATACTGCACTTTCCAAAAAGAGATAAATTTTCTTCTGGGCTTTTTTCAGGGAGCCAATAACGGTGACTAGAACTAAAGCAGGCACGTCGAGTTATGACGCATTCACGTCCTTTTCCATGTAATGGTTTGGATTGTGTAGAAGTCATACCTGTCTGCGATAATACTATCTTAAGGTTTTAAATACGCTTTTGTCTTCATGGAACAATCCATTATCAAAAAAACAGTTCATACTTTAAAAGGCAGAAGCATATTTTTAATAGGAATGATGGGTTCTGGTAAGTCACAAACTGGTTTGAAGCTGGCTGAATTATTGAAGTATAAATACATTGATTTAGATTCATTAATAGAGAAATTGGCAAAAAAATCTATCAATCAAATTTTTAATGATGAAGGAGAAGAGAATTTCCGTGAATTAGAAGCAAACTGCCTTAAAGAAACTATCAAAATTCCTTCATTAGTAATCTCAACTGGGGGAGGAATAGTTACCAAATCGGAAAACTGGGGAATCTTAAGACAGGGAATAATTGCTTGGATAGATATCGACAAAGATATAGCAATTGAAAGATTGAAAAATAAAATTGAAAACAGGCCACTTCTTCAGGGAAAGAATCTAAATGATTTATATATGAGCATTTTTCAATCTAGAGAAAATTTGTATTCTCAAGCAGATTTAAGAATTCAAGTAAAAAGGGAAAATATTGAAGAAGTTGCTATGAAAATAATTAATGCAATTCATAAAGAAATAATTAGTTAATCTGGTTCAATTCTTACTGCAAACCATTTGATAACGTATCCTAATTTTATTTCTAATTCATAAGTGCTTTCCAGTAATTCTTCAAAAAATTCCTGATCAGGATCCTCTATATTTTGATATATTGTTTGTGTTTCTGTCTTACTAAGCCAATTCTTCAACCATAAAATTGCTTCTTGCTTTGATACAATTTTTTCTTTTGAATCTGGCTCTAATAATACATAATGATCTGATGCTCTTATTAATGGATTTGACATAATGAAGATTCTTCTTGGATTAATTCTTTGCTTGATTTTTCAAGTAATTTTTTTAGAAAGTTCTTTTGCTCTAGTTGATTCTAACGTACGAGAGTTTTTGGAAAATCGTGAAAATCAATGGCCAGAATTATATTTGCCAAATTTTAAATTATCTGATATTTCTAAAGATTTAATTTATCCTAAATGGTTTGAGGGTAATTGGCTTGTTACTTCTCAAGATATATTTAATGATTCTGAAGAGCCAGTTATTTATAAAGTAAATTTCTATAAGAATGATTCAGATTTAATTGTTGGTAATCGTGCAAAAAATTCTGAATCTATTGGAAAAGCAATATTTGGTGACACCTTAATCAAGGTTGTAAATGATCCTCAATCTATTAATAATCAAATTACTTATTTAAAAGATGATTTTTACATTGATTCAAGAATTACAGGGAGAAGTCAGATCCAAGATGATGATATTTTTTTCGCAGATGAGCTAGTTATACAAACAGCTCATAAGCCAGGTGCTTCAAGGATTAATCAGGTAGAGACCATTAGTAAATTTCAAAAATGTTCCGAAGAAATATTGGAAGTTGATAATTCAATCAAACCATCAATTTGTGGAGTGCAATATGTTGCTTCTTATGGTTCAAAAGTTGGTGATCCTTCTATTTATGCTATAAAAACAAATAAATATAAATTGACGTTTACATTTATTGAGAGTTAGCACTAAAAAGATATTCTTCTAAGTTGTTCCTCCACATAAAAATATTTTCTAAATAAGGGTTATTTATGTATTCTTGGCATCCCTCTCCTGAAAGAATTGGTCCTGCAGACTTTGGGAATTTAAGAAGGGATAATTGAGCAGCAATTGAAATATCTGCAATTGATAAACTATCTCCAACTATATATTTTTTGTTGATCAAGGATTTTGATAAAGCTTCCAGTAATTTTTGGAGTTCTAAATTATCTTTAGAAGACAAAACTACATTAGAAATCTTTCTAAGATTTTCAAAAGGTAATCTATCAACGATACTTTTAACTGAAGAAGGGATTTCATCTGGAAGTAATGCAGTTCTTAGCTGTGGATTTTCTATCGCAGATTTTATTAATGCTTTTCTACAAGTTGTAGCCATTGTAGTATCTGCCCAGTCTTCAATTAGTTTGCATTGTGCAAATAATATTGAGTCCTCAGGAAAGAGTGGATTGTTATCATTTTTTTTATCTATATATTCGCAAATAGTTGAAGAGTCATTAATAACTTGATCATTACTATCAACTATTACAGGTACTTGTTTTTGACCTGATAATTTAAAGATTTCAAATTGGCCTATTCCAGGTGTTACTTCTTCAACTCGATATTGCAGTTTTTTTGCATGAAGAGCCATTCTTGTTTTTAAACAAAAAGCACTATGCCTAAATTGATATAATGTAATCATGCTATTTAATGTTTGTTAAAACCTAGCTAAAAAAGTAATCTAATTGTGGAGCTGATGGGCGAATTTTTCTCTAATGTTGCAAGATATCCAAAGTATTTGATATCCATCATTGTTGGGGGACTTGTTGCTTTGCTTGAACCTTTATTCAAGAATAGATCAAATCCACTAACAATAGTAGGATTGATATCTTCTGTTTTAAGTGCTTTCATAACTGTTTATTTTGTCTTGCAAGCGATGACAAACCCAATAAATTTACAACCATAATGCCTAATAATTACCGTCTTGCAAGAGTTTCTTCTCTTTTGAAGAAAGAAATAACCCTTATTTTGCAGAATGATTTGGAAAATGATCTTATTAGAGATCATTTCGTCAATATCTCTAAGATTGATTTATCAGGTGATTTGCAACACTGTAAAATTTACATAACTTCAACTGCTCAAGAGAAAGTGAGGAGGGAAATTGTAGCAAACTTGAATACTGCTAAAAGCTCTATAAGGCTTAGTTTAGGAAAAAGAATAGAGATGAGAAGAGTTCCAGAGATCATTTTTAAAGACGATGTTGTTCTTGATAAAGGATTATCAGTCTTGAAACTTCTCGATGAATTGAAAAATAAAAATCAAAATAATAAAGTTGAGGACAAGGATGACAATAGTTGATCTACCCCTTGATCAAAGAAATATAATTATTACTCGATCAAAAGAAGGGATATTGGATATAAAAAAGATATTCACAAGCAAGGGCGCTAATGTATTTGATTTGCCTGCAATAAGTATTGGTGATCCTGATGATTTGAATCCTCTTGACGAAGCATTAAATCAAATAAATGATTTTCATTGGATTATTTTTTCAAGTAGTAATGGTATCAAATTTGTGGATAAAAGACTTAGATACTTTAATAGTTCATTAAAAGAATGTTCTAAAAAAACAAAAATCGCTGTAGTCGGAGAAAAAACCTCAAAAACTCTTGATGATTTTGGGATTAAGGCTGATTTCATACCTCCAGAATTCGTTGCTGAAAGTTTAATTGATAATTTCCCAGTATCTGGCTATGGACTTCGAGTCTTTGTACCAAGAGTTCAAACAGGTGGTAGGGATCTAATTGCAGATCAATTTAGAAAGGCTGGTTCCCGTGTATTTGAGGTTGCTGCATATGAAACTAGATGTCCAGACTCAATTCCGGAAGAAACAATTGATATTATTTCTAATCGAAAAGTAGATGCAATTATTTTCTCAAGCGGCAAAACCGTAGTGAATTCTGCTTTTTTACTAGAAAAAAATCTAGGTAAACAATGGTTAGAATATTTTGATCAGATTAAATTGTTAACTATTGGACCACAGACAACAAAAATATGTAACAAGATTTTTGGAAGAGTTGATAATCAGGCACAAAAATATACTTTTGAAGGACTGCTAGATCTGGCAATTAATATTTTTAGTTAGAAAAATTTTGTGAATAGTTCTTTTCAACTAAATCTTTGAACCTATCAATATTAGCCTGTAATTCGTTTGTAACCATTTTGCCTAAGATATTTTCTTCCATAAAACGCGCAATAATTTTAGGTAGCTCATAAGTTATTGCTAAATTTACTGTTGTGATTTGATCAGTTTTACTTTCGAAAACTACTGATCCCTCAGTTGGTAAACCTCCTATAGATTTCCATTTAAGTTTGCTTTTTTCGACCCTTTCAGTAATTTGAGCTTTCCATTTAAACCTAAAGCCATTTGCAGCCAAAGTCCATTCTGTTAAATCTGGTAATGTATTAGTCTCTTCATCAACTGTTTTTACAGACTCAATCCAGCTCATCCAAAGTGACATTGAGTCTAAATCGCTCCATGTATCCCAAACATTTTCAAGAGGCGCATTAACAACTGTTATTACGTCATGTTTTAGCCAAGTACCCATAAATTAACTTACTGCAAGATTTTTTGCTAATTCTGCTTTCTTCTCTAAAATTGCAGCAGCAGCCAAATGGCCACTCATTGTAGCTCCCTCCATAGAGTCTATGTAATCTTGTTTTGTATAACTACCAGCCATGAAGAAATTAGTTATAGATGTTTTTTGATTAGGTCTGAAAGGTTCCATACCGGGAGCTTCTCTATAGAGTGATTGTGGAATTTGTACTACATTACTCCAAAGCAATTTAAGGTTTTTTGAGGATGGGAATAGACGACGAACCTCTTTATCTATTTCTTTTGTAATTCTTTCAGTTGATCTTCCCATCCATCTATCGCCAGGAGTTAAAACGCATTGGAGAAGTGATCCCATATCTTTTTTTCTATAATCTGCTGGACTTGCTAATGCCAAATCAGCAAAACAACTGAAAGATGCATCAGCAGAATAAAGAAGGTTATCTAGTCCAATTGGTTCGTTTCCAGTATTATCTTTTTGTAATTCAGTAACCCAACCGTCATACCTTAATTGGATTGTGGCAACAGCGACAGCTCTAAGTTTTTTTAAACCTTCAAATTCTTTAAATTGATACCATTCTTTTGGAATTATTTTTTTTATGCCAGGAACATCACAGGCAGCTAGAAATTTATCTGCAAACACTGCCTTAATTCCTTCAGGAGAAGATATTTTTAATTGATTAACTGAATAAGAGGAAGATTCCTTTTCATAAATGATTTCTTCTACCTTATGGTTAAGATGTATTTTTGCTCCTTTGTTTGTGATGTAGTCGACAATAGGTTGAGTTAACCACTTATGTGGAGAACCTTTTAAAAGATTAAGTTTTGAGGCTTCTGTTTTTGAAGCAAACATCATGAAGATAGTTAGCATGCATCTTGCTGAAATATCTTTGCAATTAATAAAACCTAAAGCATATGCGATAGGATCCCACATTCTTTCTAAGCTTTTTTCACTTCCACCATGATTTAAAAACCATTCTTTAAAACTAATTTTATCTAGATCTCTAATTATTTTCATTGCGCCTTGATAGTCTATTAATCCTCTAACTATTGGGCTTGTTCCTAAAGCTAAGGCATTTCTGAACTTATCTACCCAAGTAAGTTGTTCGGTAGTAAAAAAAGCTTTTAGTCCATTAAATGGAGCACCTAAAGGGAATCTGAAGTCTAAAGATTTTAATTTTCCACCATTATTGATAAATAGATGAGTGTGATCTTTCGGGAGTAAATTGTCTAAAGCTCCAACTTTTTTCATTAACTTAAAAAGGTTTGCATAATTGTAAAAAAATACATGTAAACCCATTTCTATATGGTTGCCATCTTTATCTTCCCAACTTCCTACTTTGCCTCCCCAAAATGACCTACTCTCGTAAATTTCTACTTCATGCCCTTCATCAACTAAATTGACTGCTGCTGTAAGACCAGCTAATCCAGAACCAACTATTGCAATTTTCACTTTTTCTTAAAATTATAACAAATCAAGTTTGGATAATGTTTGTTCTATGCATCCTATCGATTAAGTTTTTATATTATAGATAGTAGAAATCCTTTGTTTATGGAAAATGTAGAAGTTAAACAGGAAATTAAAAATTCAGATGATGGCAAGGGTATTTTAATTACAAATGATGCTATTGAACAAATTTCAAATTTATTGAAGGGCCAAACTGATAAAAAAGCACTAAGGGTAGGAGTAAGATCAGGTGGTTGCAGTGGGATGAGTTATACGATGGATTTTATAGGAACTAATCAAATAAATCCCGATGATAAACTTTATGATTATTCTTTAAAAGACGATCAAAGCTTTCAAGTAGTTTGTGATCCTAAAAGTCTCTTATATATTTATGGAATGCAATTAGATTTTAGTAAGGAATTAATTGGAGGTGGCTTTAATTTTGTAAATCCCAATGCTTCTCAAACTTGCGGTTGCGGAAGCTCCTTTGCAGTTTAAAAAATAATGAATAACGAAATTAATCCCCTCGAAGAGAATTTTAATGCAGCTTTATCAAGATATAAAGCAGGGCAAGATTTAATTCCAATCGTTCAAGATTTTCAAAAAATTATACAGCAAATTCCAAATCATTTTGCTGCCTGGACTTGTTTATCATGGCTTCAATTACTTTTGAAAAATAATGAAGAAGCTTTGTCAGCTGCTAGACAAGCTGTTCGATTAAATCAGCAAGATCCACAAGCAAGAATGAATTTGTCTTTAGCTCTTTTGGCGACCAATAATAAAGGTGTTAGGGATCATATTGTGTTAATAAAAAAAATGTCTATGATGATGCCAGATGTTAAAAGCGAGTTGAAAGAATCTGTTGAAGACGGATTAAGTAGATATCCAGATTGGCCAGAGTTAACCAAAGTAAAAAAATGGTTGGAATTTTAAATTGTTTAAAATTTTAATATTAAGTAATGGGCATGGAGAAGATCTGTCTGGCAGCCTAATCGCTAAGCAATGCGTAAAAAGTGGTTATTCTGTTCATGCTTTGCCAATTGTTGGTATTGGAAACCATTACGAAAAAGAAAAAATTAAGATTATCGGTAAAACTAAAGAATTTAGCACTGGAGGAATTGGCTATAATTCTTTTAAGGGAAGACTAACTGAGATATTAGGAGGAGAGATAATTTATCTTCTAAAAAGATTATATTTAACTTTTAAAATAAGAAAAAAATATGATTATTTTTTTGTAGTTGGAGATATTGTTCCAGTCTTTTTTGCATGGTTTTGTAAGAAAGATTTTTTTACATATCTAGTTGCTTATTCTAGCCATTATGAAGGCAAGTTAAAATTACCATGGCCTTCTAAATTTTTCTTGCTCTCACAAAAAGCCAAAAAAATATACACGAGAGATTCCCTTACAGCAAATGATTTAACTTTGCAATTAAAAAAGAAAGTATCTTTTTTAGGTAACCCATTTATGGATAAGTTTTTTCCTAGATACAAAGAATTAAAGAAAGCTGAATTTAGTATTGGATTATTTCCAGGAAGTAGATTCCCTGAGATTTTAGATAATTTCATTTTGATTTTAGAGGTATTAGAGGTATTGTCAGATTTAAGATATTTTCAAAAAATTAAGTTTAATTTTGCAATAGTTAATGCTCTATCTTCATTCAAAATAAAGGAGATATTTCAAAAAAGAGGATGGTTAAAACTAGAAAACATAAAAGATAATAATCTCTTGAAATTCCAATATAAATTTTTAGAAGTGAATATATATTGGAATAATTTTGACAAAATATTATTGAAAAGTAATTGCTGTATCAGCATGACAGGAACAGCAGCAGAGCAAGCGATTGGATTAGGAAAACCGGTTATTCAGATTGAAGGTAAAGGCCCACAATTTACAAAAACTTTTGCAGAAGCGCAAAGACGTTTGCTTGGAAAATATGTTTTTTGTGCCAGTAATTATAAAGATAAGAATGATCAAATCAATCAGACAATAAAATTGATCATAAAAATAATATATCTTATAAAGCTAAATAATAAGTTTATGATCTCATGTAATGAAAATGCCAAAAAAAGACTGGGTGAAAACAAAGCTTGCCTTAAAATGGTTGATGATATAAATATTGTTATAAATAATGACTAAGGCGAATAATCAAAATAAGTTAAAACAAATTATCGATAATTTGTTATTAATAAATTTATTTACAGTCATTTTTTTCGCAATATTTTTTATTTTTGCAATCATCATGCAATTAAATGGAATATTTGTATTTATTAATTTTATGCAGATAGTTTGGAATCCTCTTGTAGTTCCATTGATAACAATTCTTATTATTGGTGCATTAGTAAACGGTATTAATTCTTGGTGGAAGCGTAAATTGCTTTCTCAAGAAGAGGATATTTAAAAGTATAATTGTTGAGTTTACTGCTAATTACTTTTTGTCCTTCTAATACGACTTTTGCTCCATCTCCTAACAATATTTTTAAAACCGCTCCAGGTACTGGAAGTAAATTAGGTCTATTCAGGCATTTGCCTAAAGTCTGAGAAAAGTCTCTCATTAATACTGGATTTGGTGCAACAGCATTAAATACTCCAGAATACTTTTTATCAACTAATGCTTGAGTAATTAATGCACATAAATCAGTTCTATGAATCCAACTCATCCATTGCTTTCCATCTCCAATTGGTCCACCTAATCCAACTTTAAATATAGGGAGCATTTTCCCTAATGCGCCTCCATCTGCCTCTAGAACAATTCCAATTCTAAAAATAACTAACCTTGAGAAAAATGGTTTTTCAGCAGCGACTGCTTCCCATTTTTTGCAAAGATTAGCTAGAAAGTCTTTTCCTCCAATACTATTTTCAGTAAATTCACCAGACAAACTTGTACCGTAATAACCTATTGCTGAACCATTTATAATGACTTTTGGGTTTATTTTTAAATTTTTAAGGGTCTTTATCATGAACTTCGTGGTATTAATACGACTATTTTCAATCTCCTGTTTTTGTTCAGAAGTCCATTTTTTTTCTGCTATGGGTTCTCCCATCAAGTTAATTATTCCATCTGTCTCTCTTAAAATATTTAGAAGATTTTCGTTATTCCAGTTTATTTCTTTTGATAAATCTATTTGAAAAAACTTAAACTTATTGAAATCTAGATCAACCTTTAATTTACTAATTGGTTTTCTACTTACAATGTATATTTCGTGATTTTCATTGAGTAGTGTTGGTACTAATTCTTTACCAACAAATCCAGTGCAGCCAAGTAGTAAAAGACGCATATTATATAGAAGTTTATCATTTAAGGCTATTAAATTTTTTTGATGTTTGTAATTATTATTCTGGGATAAATTTTTTTCAATATTTTTCAAACAAGTTTTTGTATAATAACTACAAATAACTTTCTCGAGTTTATTATGACAGATACTATTCCAAAGAGACCTCTCAAGAAAGGAAGCTTAGTTTTTGTCGATAAAGAAAATTATATGAAAAGTATTGAAGCGTTAGCCAGTGATAATGATTTAGCTAATTATGCCTTTGAAGGTCCTGGAGAGATCCTTTCACTCAAAGACGAATATGCTCAGGTTAGATGGCGCAGACCGGTTCCAGATGTTTGGTTGAAATTAGATCAACTTAAAGAATATACTCAATAAAAATTTTTTCTAAAATTTTTTATTTTTTTTCTCTGTAGACATCTTTGATTGGATTCTTTTTGCTTCTTTGATCATTTCTTTGCCATCAAATAAGTAATTATCTACGTATCCTTGTGTATATCTATCAAATTCTGATAGCGCATCTTTAACTTGTGAAAAACAATGATAAAGATCGAGGCCTAAAGCTGAAATAGACTTTGGAACTATTTTTTTGTTATAAAGTTTTTCAACTTTTTCTATTTTTTTTTGTGAAAGAATTATGTAACTACAAAAATTTTCCATTAGTTGGTCATCATATGGATCCGCGGATAGTTCTTTTATTTCGTTATTCAAAGGTTTAATTATTTGACTAATTAATCTATTTATCGGACTATAAATTTCTTTAATCCATGATTCAACTTCTTTGTCCTTAATTGAAGAATTATATTTTTTTGAATTAAATTTCTCTTCCCAATTTTCACTTAATGAATCAAATGATGAACTGGAAGAGAAAAAACTGCTATCGTACTGTTTCTTTTTGATAGGGTCATTTAGAGTTTCCCAGGCATTTTGTATTGCAAGAAATCGTTCTTTTTTGCCGCCTGTATCAGGATGATGTTGCTTAACCAAAGAGCGATATGAAGATTTAATTTCACTTCTGGTTGCATTTTTTTTAAGACCTAATTCTTCATATAGATTTTTCCCCATTTTTATAAATTATGCATTAAAGATAACCATCTTTTCTGGCTTGAATTGAGGTATTAGATTCAAACATAGCTGTTGATAAATATCTTTCTCCAAAACTTGGAAGAATAACTATCAATCTTTTATTTATTAGTTCTTTTCTTTTGCCGATTTTTATAGTTGCTGCTAAAGCTGCACCACTGCTGATGCCAGATAAAAGACCTTCCAATCGAGCTAATAAACGCCCATAATAAAATGCTTCATCGTCATCTATTTTTATAATTTCATCAATCAATTTAGTATTAAGTACTTTCGGTACGAAACCTGCTCCAATTCCTTGAATCGAATGAGATCCTGCTTTTTCTCCCGAAATAACAGCACTTTTTTTGGGCTCTACGGCATAAATTTTGCAATTTGGATTAACTTTTTTCAAAAAACTTGCACAACCAGTAATTGTTCCTCCTGTGCCTACTCCAGTAACAAGTCCATCTAAATTTTTATTGGATTGGGACCATATTTCTTGGGCCGTTGTTCTTTCATGAATATCTGGATTAGCAAAGTTTTCAAACTGATTAAATTGATAGCTATTTGCAATGGTTGAAGACAACTCATTAGCTAAATCTAAAGCTCCTTTCATTCCGTCTAGGCCCGGTGTTAGCTGTAATTCAGCTCCATATGCTCTCAACATTGCCCTTCTCTCAATACTCATTGTATCGGGCATAGTTAATATCAATTTATAGCCTTTTGCTGCGGCAACCATTGCTAATGCAATACCAGTATTCCCACTAGTTGCTTCAATTAATGTTGTTTTATCTGGTGTTATCAATCCTTCTTCTTCAGCTTTACATAACATTGAATAAGCGATTCGATCCTTAACGGACGCTGATGGATTGAAACTTTCTAGTTTGGCTATTATTTCTGGATAACAATCAAAATACTTTCTGATTCGATTTAATTTAACTAATGGGGTATTTCCAACTAGAGAAGTTATGTCATTTGCTATTTCCATGAAATTATTTTTTTAAAATGCAAAATAAAATCTCCTATATTCATAATAATTGTATTTAAAGATCTTTTATATAATTTTCTCAAAAGAATTTAATTTAAATAACTTCCTGTGGAAAAATATTTAGTAATATAAAGGGAAGTTTTTATTATGATTATGTATTTGTTGGAACTAAGTCTGAGATATTCACCTTTTCCACTCTCAATTCAGAAGAAAGAATTTGCTGATGTTAAACGAATTTATGATGAAATAAAAACTTCTATGAATGAAACTTTAGAATGCTCAAACCTGATCGAATTAAGATGTGACAAAGTGCAAGATAAATTAATTGCTGTAAGAGCTAAAGAAATCATTTCTGTTCAGATATATGAAAAATCGTCAGTAGCAGGAGGAGCTAAAAGACCAGGATTCTCTCTCAACATAGATTGATAGAATTAATGCGAGATTCCCTTGAAAATGAAATACCTCATATTAAATTCAAAGATGTTTCTTTTTCCTATCCTGGAGAAAAAGAAAATTTAATTTTTAAATGTAACTTCTCAATTAAAAAATCTGGATTTTGGATGGTCGTAGGTCAAAACGGGAGTGGAAAAAGTACTCTTTTAAAATTAATAAATGGAATAATCAAACCCCAAAATGGTCTCATTGACTCTAATGCCAATATTGGCATGGTATTTCAAAACCCTGATCATCAAATATTGATGCCAAATTGTAGGAGTGAACTTCTGATCAATATTAATCAGAATATAAGCCAAAATGAAATTAATAAAAAAATTGAATATGTGCTTGATCAAGTAGGAATGACTGGTTTTGAAAAAAGACCAGTTCATACTTTGAGCGGTGGACAAAAACAACGCTTAACTATTGCATGCGCTCTGATTAGTAATAGAAATTTTATTCTTTTAGATGAGCCTACAGCGTTACTTGATCAAACCAGCC
Organism: Prochlorococcus sp. AG-670-M15; assembly: GCA_003211415.1. Lineage (GTDB taxonomy): Bacteria > Cyanobacteriota > Cyanobacteriia > PCC-6307 > Cyanobiaceae > Prochlorococcus_A. Next base: position 16,661 of record QCSV01000022.1, read on the forward strand.
AATTAAAAGTTTTACAAACTATTAAAAATCTTACAAGTGACAATAAAAAACCTTTATCAGCTTTGTGGATCACACATCGTTATGAAGAATTAAATTATGCTGATGCAGTAGCAGAGTTGAAAAATGGTTTTTTATCTAGCTGGCAAAAACCATCAAAATTTCAATATAATTAACTTCTGTACTTGTCATAAGGTACTTTAAAGAGCTAAATTCATTTATATTCCTCGGTAGCTCAGCGGTAGAGCGATCGACTGTTAATCGATTGGTCGCAGGTTCGAATCCCGCCCGGGGAGTCATATATCTATTTCAGAAGACTTCAGATTATTGCATTTGAGGTCTTTTTTTAATGCCTGATTGGATTTAGTAAAAAAAAGGTAATTCAGATGACTTCAGATTACCTCATATTCACCAAAATGGTGGTGGTGATATGGTGGTGAAAATATTGTTTTGTGGTGGTGAAGATAAATTTTTATGGTGGGGAAAAATTAAAATATCCTAAGGAAATTAATTTGAAGTAAAAATATATATTTTGTACTATTAGATAGTATTTTTAAAATGTTTTATTTACACATTAATTTGATTTAAATTGATACATTTTATAATTAAGTTTTTACTAACAAGCATTAAATATGTCATCAAGTAATTCATCAGAATGGACCAAACTTTTAGGGACATCTGAGAATGATGGTGCTTTTGCCTTAACTACTGGAAGTGATGGGTCTATTTATATCGCTGGACATACAATGGGTGATTTAGATGGTCAAACCAATAGTGGTCGTCAAGATGCTTTTATTGTTAAATATAGTACCGATGGAACGAAGCAATGGACCAGACTTTTAGGGACATCTGAGAATGATGGTTATTATATCACTGGTGATGGTGCTTATGCCTTAACTGCTGGAAGTGATGGGTCTATTTATATCGCTGGACATACATTGGGTGATTTAGATGGTCAAACCAATAGTGGTAGTCAAGATGCTTTTATTGTTAAATATAGTACCGATGGAACGAAAGAATGGACCAAACTTTTAGGGACATCTGAGAATGATGGTGCTTATGCCTTAACTACTGGAAGTGATGGATCGATTTATATCGCTGGAATTACTTATGGTGATTTAGATGGTCAAACCAATAGTGGTGGTCAAGATGCTTTTATTGTTAAATATAGTACCGATGGAACGAAGGAATGGACCAGACTTTTAGGGACACCTGAGTATGATGGTGGTTATGGATTAATTACTGGAAGTGATGGGTCTATTTATATCGCTGGACAGACATCGGGTGATTTAGATGGGCAAACTAGTTTTTATAATAAAAGCATATTTATTAGTAAGTTTAATTCTGATGGAACGAAGGATTGGACCAGACTTCCAGATTTAGAGATATCTAGTGATGACTATGGGAAGGGATTAATTACTGGAAGTGATGGGTCTATTTATATCGCTGGAGTTACAGATGGTGATTTAGATGGTCGTTCTAGTGAAAACGTATTTATTAGTAAGTTTAATTCTGATGGAACGAAGGATTGGAACAGACTTTTTGGGTCATCTTCTTCCGACTATCCGAGGGCATTAATTACTGGAAGTGATGGATCGATTTATATCGCTGGAAGTACAGCGGGTGATTTAGATGGTCAAACCAATAGTGGTGATGGTGATGCTTTTATAAGCAAAATAACTAACTTATTCGTACCAACAGACATATCTTTATCATCAACAAGTTTTAATGAAAATATAGATGCAGGAAATGCAGTTGCAACTTTATCTTCAACAGATGAAGATTCGGGAGATAGTCATACTTATACGTTGGTAAGTGAAACTGGAGATGACGATAATGATTCTTTTACGATTGAAGGAAGCAATTTACAGATAAATTCCTCTCCAGATTATGAGAGCAAATCAAGTTATTCTGTCCGCATAAAAACAACAGATAGTGGAGGATTATCTTATGAAGAAGCATTTACTTTTGAAGTTAAGGATATAGAAATAATCTACTCATTAGTGGACTTTACTTTAAATGGTGAAGGTGAGGATTTGACTCTGACTGGAGAGGATAATATCGATGCTACAGGTGATTCTTTAAATAATACAATCAAAGGAAATGATGGTGCCAATACCATTAAGGGAAATTCTGGCGGAGACAAATTATATGGAGAATCAGGAGAAGATACCTTATATGGAGATAGCGGTAACGACTATTTAAGTGGTGGATCTTATAAAGACAAACTATATGGTGGTACCGGTAATGACACCTTGAGAGGAGGTAGTAGTAACGACAAATTATATGGAGAATCAGGAGAAGATACCTTATATGGAGATAGTGGTAATGACTATTTAAGTGGTGGATCTTATAAAGATAAATTATATGGAGGATCTGGTAAAGACACCTTGAGAGGAGGTAGTAGTAATGACTATTTAAGTGGTGGTTCTAGTGCCGATAAATTATATGGAGATAGCGGTAAAGATACCTTGAGAGGAGGTAGTAGTAATGACAAATTATATGGTGGATCCAGTGCAGATAAATTATACGGAGATAGCGGCAATGACTATTTAAGTGGAGGGTCCAGTGCCGATAAATTATATGGTGGTAGCGGTAAAGATAAACTTGTTGGAGGAACAAGTAATGACAGACTTTATGGAGGATCTAGTTCTGACAAATTATATGGACAAAGTGGAAAAGATTATTTAAGAGGAGATTCCGGTAACGATAAATTATATGGAGGATCCAGCAACGATACTTTAATTGGAGGTAAAGGTAAAGATGATATTTATG
>QCSV01000023.1 GCA_003211415.1 Prochlorococcus sp. AG-670-M15
TAAAAGATCAAATAAGGGATTAAAAAGTCCCCTAGTTTTGTTCTTTTATCCAAAAGATGATACGCCTGGTTGCACTATAGAAGTTTGTGGATTTAGAGATAAATATGACTTATTTAAAGTATTAGGTGCGCAAGTTTGGGGAGTAAGTAATGGAAGTACCTCAAGTCATTTGGCATTTGCTAATAAAAATAAATTACAATATCCCCTACTTTGCGACACAAATGACTCTCTTAGAAAAACTTTTAAAGTTCCTAAAGTATTAGGTTTTATGGATGGTAGGGTAACTTACGTTATTGATCGCAAAGGGACTGTTAGGCATATTTTTAGAGATTTATTGAATGGTCCTGAACACATTAAAGAGGCTATTAGAGTACTTAAGGAAATTCAAAATCAATAAATTATTATTTAAAGAATTTTAGATTAATAACTTTTGTTTTAATATGGTTTCAGCTTTTTTTAATATATGAAGAAAATGGGAATGCAGGCTGTTGATCTTGCTATTCAAAATGGAGTAGATCTTGACGGTACTCCAATTCCTCAAAAAATGCTAGATCTATACAACAGAATTATGGATGAGGAGAATAAAAGACAAAGGAGTGGTGTTAAAAAATCAATGAGAAATAGATGCGTCAAAACGGGTTCTAAGCATTTTGATAAGGAAACATTGAATCAATTATTAATAGACTCGGGATGGGAAGGTCTCAAAGAAAAGGAAATTTTATTTTTTTATAACTAAAAAAAATTTTTTTAATTACTTTAAAAATCATTTATGGTAATTATTTGTTTAAATTAAGAAACTGAGAAGTAATTGAATATTTTTTTAGATCTAATTTTTTTGAATTATTTAAACCATCCTTTTTTGTTAGAGGATATTATTTTATCTTTTTCAGCTTTTGTTTTATTACTTGCTTTTTTGAAAGCCAAGTTGGCTTCTATTACTGTGACTATTGATATGAAAAAAAGACCAGAAATTCCAATTATTTGTTCATTTTGAGAAGGTTCTGAATCACCTTGTAAAAAAAAACCTAAAGCGAACCATGCAGTACTAGCAGCGATGGTAAAAAAATAGGGTTTCCATCTTCTTTGATATATGTATCCCGATCCTAAACCAGGAAGAAAATTTAAAAAAGATGCAACCCACCCTTTTGAAGATGCAAGTATTTCGTCTCTTGAGGGATAAGACATTTATGTTAGGTATTTATTAAATGTGAGTTTATATAAGCAAAAGATATTGCTGCACAAATTACCCAACTAAAAGGTAAAAACATTCTTATTTTTTCTTTATTATTGTTCATTTTTTAATTATGGAAAATATTTTTAAAATCTGTGGATTAAATAGATACCTTAAAACTATAAGAATTAAAAAAGACGGTTTTTAACCGTCTTTGAAAAAAGTAATTTCTCTAAAAATAAATTATTTATCTTTTGAGGCTGAGAGTACTTTAAGCTCTTTTTTTACTTCTTTTTCTCTCTCTTCAAGATGTTTTAGTTGAGCTTTAAAAGCATCTTCAAGTCTTACTTTTTGTGTTGTAATTTCATCAAGCTCTTCTTGATGTTGGTTTTTCTTTAACTCCTTCATTTCACTATCGGAAATAACATATACAGGGCGATATGAAGGTGTTTCAAAAAGAAGATCAAACATTGAATACATAAGTGACCTTTGAATTAGTACAAATTAAATATCTGATAATTCTTTGAAATATGAAAGGATAAATACCGAAGATGTTGATACGGCAAATACACCGAATTTCGGTTTACCTAACTTAACCGCCCAGTATTTACCGATCGAATTTTAAGGTATGTTTTAAAGTATTAAGGAGATGATTCTCAAGATCTAAATCAAAAAGAACTAAAAATGGATTTAAAAATTACTAAAACATTAGTAATCCCATCCAACGAAATTAAGTGGCGATTTTCCAGATCCTCCGGTCCTGGAGGACAAAATGTAAATAAAATTGAAAGCAGAGTAGAGATTATTTTTAATTTAGAAGATTCCAAAGTATTAAATGATTATCAGAAAGAAATTCTTAAGAGAAACTTGAAAAATAAATTAGTGAATAATAGCTTACGTTTAGCGGTTCAAGAACACAGAAATCAATTATTAAATAGGCAGCTAGCTTTAATGAAATTTAGTTCAATAATAAAAAATGCTTTAAATAAACCTTTTAAATTAAGAAAATATACACAACCCACTAAAGCATCACAAAAGAAAAGAGTTGAGGTTAAGAAAAAACGTGGCGAATTGAAAAAAAGTAGACAAAAAGAAAAATCATATCAAATATGAATAAACTAAATAAATATTTCCATCGCAAATTGTAAGGAAAGCATATTATTAATTTAATTTCATTTTGGTTTATTGAATACAACTAATGATTTCTGGTTAATTGACTCCAATTTTGTAGGGGTGATGCGTTTCTACAAAGATAGAGATAATTCTGATAAATCTATTGATTATATGTTTATTGAAGAAGGAATTATTATGGGAATTCATGGAGAAAATCCTCCATTAATGAAAACTAGAAAAAAAATTGTTATTGAAGAAGCAAGATTATTATGGCAAAAATTGTTAAATGAAGGTTGGCAAAAAACTAATAAAAAATGGTGAGGAAATTCTACAAAAATTTTTTTAATTTAAGAAAGTAAATGAACCTTTAGGGTATAGCTTGGAAATTTTTTCCTGTTGCAAATATTTCTTTTTTTTGACGTCGTTTTCATATCTTCTCAACATCATTAGATAGTTTGTAACTCCAAAAATTGTTAAAAACACAATAAATCTTATTCCTGCATCAAAGTTCATATGAATATTAAGCTTTATTTTAATCTGACAATTACTAATCAAAAATCAATCGGTATTTATATCTAATTAATACGTCTAGTAAAAATCTTTTTTGATTGTACGGTATAAAAAAATACATAATAAAAGTAATATTAAAATTGCACTAAAGCTTCCGATTGGGTTTGGAATATTTTGTGTAAAAGGCCCTGCTAAAAAAGAAGGTGTATTTTCTTTGAATTCTATTAATCCGTTATTTAATAAAAACCAAATACCCACTAGTCCTCCATGAATTCCTATGCAATTCCATAAAGAACCTTTATCTCTAATTTTTACTAATGATAGAAATATCCCAAGTAAAATAAATCCCAAACGTAATCCTACTATGTTCCAAAAGATCTCATTTGATAAATTATGAACGAAGCTAAAAATTATAGCTTGTAAAGCTATTGATATTTTTGTGCCATATTCAAATTTTAATTCTTCTAGTAACCAACCCCTAAAAATTATTTCCTCTGCGAATCCAACACCTAATCCCAGTAGAATAGAATTTAACAATATTATTGGCGAGAAATCACCTATCCAAGAAATATAATTTTTTTGCAATAGTGGTACCAGAATTAGAATTATTAAAACTAAAGCAAATAAAATACCTTGTGAAAAATTGAAAAAGTTTTTCAAGAATTTGTCTTTTGTTATCCCAAGAAGTATCCAAGCACTTGATTTGTTGTGTTTGATATAAAACCAATATGGGAGTAAAAAGATAAAAAGTAAGAAAGTAATAATAGTACCAATTAATGATAAATTATCTTTTTCAAAATTAAACAATAAAAGTGGCTGAGATAAAGCCCAGCCAATGCCATAAAGAATAGGAATAAAAAATATAGTGGATAAAAATCTTGGTCTTAAAAGAAAAAAACTTCTAATTAGTATCATTAAATTTTTCATTTTACTTTGAATATTAATTAACCCCAGCCTTTGCCTTTTATTATTCTAACTACTTGTTCAAAAAGTTTTAGCTTTTTCTTTTTACTATAATTTATGTTTTTTGAAAGATTAGATAAATCTTTATAAAATTGCCGAGTTATTTTATCTTCTTTATAACTAGGCCATAGTAAGTCTGAGCCCTCTTCATATTCTTCTTTATATCTTTCTTTATTCAAATTTTTTTTATATCGTAATAATTTAAATTTTACTTATTGCAAATGCTTAAAAGTGATGTTTATTAAATTTGTGTATTTATTTAAAATTTATGCTGATTAATCTTTCAACTTTAGTTTTTACATTATTATCTCCATTGCTTATTTTTGCAGTAATAGTATCGGTTTACTTATTTCATTAGGAAGTATTTAAAAATAAACTTAATTAATTTAAGGGTGTATTATGCCTACTTTTTCTAATGCAAATGATAAAACTGCAATTACAGCCATTAGTGTTAAGATCTTGTTCTTTTTGATGAAATCCATAATGCATATTAATAATCTTTTTATTAAATTCTTATATAAAATAATAAATAATTATAATCATTATAACAATTACAATGGAACCCATTTATTTAGGAGATTTAGTTCCCTCAATAGCTTCTTATAAAAAGATAATTGAAAAATATGATAAAGGTATAAAAGAAGGTGAATTTTATGAAGAAACTATTGGAGGAGATTTTAATTACCCTGATTGGTAAATATGCTTACTACAAAAATAACTTTTGCCTTGGCAGATTGGATTAGAGAGTGGCGTAAGTGCCGCGATAAGAATCCTTCTATTGATGAGTGTGTAAAATTTGTTCAGTGGAAATTAGAAGATTATAAACTTTCTGATAGTGATAAAAGAATAATTGAATCTATTTTGCTCTATGAATCTGAATAAATAAGGGATTATAGACTTTAATTTTTATATTTATCTATAAAAAACAAAGGATCATTAAAATCCTCTTACAAATTAAGAAAAAAGTAAATCAGCATATTTACGGATTTACTGAAAATATAAAAAGGAGTAATTTATAAATGTTGAGTTCGGAGGCAATCTAAATGATTGATAGTCCGCCTGAAATTTAGCAAATTCCAAAATATAGGAAGCGTATTCCTGAGAATGGGATTATTCGAAAATTAAAGTTCAATCAATTAGTCTGATAAGACTTCGCTTTATAATTACTAGCGACAATAGGGACTGAAATTATCGAGATAAATCCCCGAATTCACGTATTCTAGGTTTATGAGTAAATAAACTATAAAATATGTAATTTTATATCCTGTAAGAAGGAAATCAAATATTAAAAAGGACTGTACAAGCAGTCCTTTTTTTGTTTAACAAATTTCTTCTAAATTAGACTTCTTTTTGGATAATATGGATTAATAAAGTGATTAAAAATATTTCAAAATGAAAGATCAAGTCTTGTTTCCAAAAATTGCAGTACGTGAAAAGGGTTTTTTACAAGTAAGTGATATTCATACTATTTATTGGGAAAGATCTGGTAATCCAAATGGCAAAAAAATTCTTGTTATTCATGGAGGTCCAGGAGGAGGAAGTCAACCAAGATATAGAAGATACTTTGACCCAGATAAATTCGATATTATTCAATTTGACCAAAGAGGTTGCGGTTCTTCAACTCCCTTCTCCGAATTAAAAGAAAATACGACCAATCATTTAGTTGATGATATTGAGAAATTAAGGATTCTTTTAAAAATAGATACTTGGCATTTGTTTGGTGGATCTTGGGGCTCAACACTTTCACTTATATATGCGATTAAAAATCCCTCAAGAGTTATCAGCTTAACTTTGCGAGGAATATTTTTATGTAGAAAGTTTGAATTATTGTGGTTCTATCAATATGGTGCAAGTGAGATATTCCCAGATGAATTTGAAGAATATATTTCTGTAATAACAAAAGAAGAAAGAAATGATTTAATAAGTTCTTTTTATAAATATCTAACATCATCAGATGCAAATCTTAGATCAAAAGCAGCAGCAGCTTGGACAAAATGGGAACTCTCTACAAGTCATTTAATAAATAAAAAATTTGATTTTGATAAGTCTGAAGTTAATTCTTTTTCTGATGCCTTTGCAAGGATCGAATGTCATTATTTTATTAATAATATTTTCTTAGAAGATGATTTTATTTTGAAAAATATAAAAATAATAGAATCGATTCCTACAAAAATAATTCAGGGGAGGTATGACGTTGTATGTCCTGTAAGGAGTGCTTGGGATCTAAATAAGAAATTAAAGAATTCTGAATTAATTATTGTTAATGATGCTGGTCATTCAATGAGTGAAAAAGGTATAAGTATCGAATTAATAAAAGCTGTAAAAGGAATTGAAAATCTCTAATAAAGTGAATATGCTTTTAAAAATTAAAGGCCATTATCTTCAATATTTTGTGCAATACTCCTAAGAAGTTCGACTATATCAGAATCTTCGCATTTAGTATCTTCTTTGAGCAAAATGCACTCGTCTCTGATACTTACATTAGTACTCCACCATATACCTGAACTATTGGTATCGTCCCATTCAAATCTTTCAGTCATAATTAATAAAATCTAATAAATACATTAAAGGTTGCATTAGTTCATCGTGGGTTTATATATTTAATTTCAAAATTTAAAAAACTTTCCTAGGAGCTAAAAGTAATCTGGAAATTTCTGAAAATAAAATTTAGAAATCTAATTTCAGTTCGTATTGTTTTTCCTTTTCCTTAGAAACAATTTTTTTATTATTTATGTTTTTTCTAAGCCTTTTTCTAGAGCCATGCTTTAAATAAATTTCTTTTGAGATATCCCAATATCCATCCTTTTTAGTGATTTCCTGAATTTTCTTCTTTGCAGTTTTAGTACTATTTGGGATGTCAATTATTGGTCTTATGTAATTAATTTGTTCATATTCTTCTTGATTAAATCTAGATAATAGCCATGGTTCATGAATGAAATTAAGTGATATATCCTTTAATTCTGGTATCCATTTTTTTATAAATTTACCTTGAGGATCATGATCTTTTCCCTGCTTAATAGGATTATAAATTCTATTGGTATTTATAGACGTAGTTCCAGATTGCATTTGGCATTGGTTCCAATGTATTCCAGGCTCATAATCTACAAATTTATTTGCTAATTCAGAACCTGAATCTTGCCATGGTAGCCATAAATTATAGCTAGCAAAAGACATTAACATCGCTCGCATCCTAAAGTTAATCCATCCATTGAAATTTAATGAACGCATACATGCATCTATAAAAGGAAAGCCCGTATTGCCTGAACTCCATGAATAAAGTAATTCATTATTTTTTTCTCTAATATTTTTAAAAAAAGGATGGTATTCCCTAAACTCTAGTTCTGGTTCACTTTCAAGTTTCTGAATAAAATGACAATGCCAAGTTAATCTGCTTTTTAACATCCTGGAATTATTGTTTTTTGATATATTTGCCTCTTTAAAAATTTCTTTTAATGAAATACATCCCCAACAAATATATGGGGATAGTCTTGTACAACTATCAAATGATTTTTCTGGGCTAGATATATCTTTTGAATAAGAATCTAATTTATTACTAAAGAAGTATTGCATTCTCTCTAAACCTTTCTTTCTTCCACCTTGCATTCTTCCTGGACAAATTCCTTTTTTAAAGGTAAAAATTTCGTCTGAGGGTATTTCTCCAATATTAAAGTTAATAGAATTAATTCTTAATGGAGCTTTAAGTAAGTTTTTTTCGGAATTTTCTTGCCATTTTTTAGACCAATTATTCCTATCTAAATTTCCTCTAAAAACTGAAAATTGTAGAAATTCCTTCCAAATAATATTTTTGCTTAAAGCCCATTCTCTTACTTTTTGATCTCTTTTATAAGTAAGCCAATCTCCGGTTTCTTGATGGCTATATATACCTTTGATTTTAAATTTTGAACTAATTTCATCAAAAATATTAATAACATTTCCAGTCCTAATAATTAATGGTTGTCCAATCTCAGTAAGTGCATTTCTTAAATCTATTAAACTTTCTTTGCAAAATTGCCATTGTCTATCTGAATGAGTATTTTGGCTCCAAATATCTAACTCAATAATATAAATAGGTAAAATATCAATATCTTTTATAGCCTCACAGAGAGCTTCGTTATCAAAAATTCTTAAATCTTTCTTAAACCATAAAATATTTATTTCTTTCATAATTTTTTCTTTTAATCCTAGAAAAATAAGATTAAGTTTGTAGGTAAAAAATTTAAAAAATTTTAGAATAACTAAAAAATCAAAAAAATGAAAATAACAAAAAAACTTTGGGAGGATAATTATGAGATTGCTTTACTAAGTTTAAATACAAAATTTGTTCAAGGTTTAAAGAATGGAAGTCTCCCTAAAAATATATTTCAAGAATATTTAGCTCAAGATTATTTCTTTTTAGAGACTTTTGCTAAGGCTTATGGTCTTGCTGTTTCCAAATCAAAAGATAAGTACTCAATAAGGAAGTTAAGTGAACTGTTAATGGGCGTTTCAGAGGAGTTAATACTTCATGAAACGTATGCAAAAGAATGGGACATTGATTTGTCTAATAACTATATAAAAAAAGCCACTAAAAATTATACAGATTTTCTTGATGATACTTCCAAAAGACTTAGCTCCGTTGAAATAATGTTTGCAATGACTCCATGTATGCGACTTTATTCTTGGATAGGAAAAAGTTTGTATGAGGGGGATTTTGACACTAAATATAAAGAATGGATAATTACTTATTCTGATGAGAGCTTTGAAAAGCTAGCAGATTCACTTGAAATTCTTATTGAGACTAATAAAGAAAAATATGATATTAATCAGGCTAAATATTTATACAGGAGAGCTATGGAATTGGAGTTAGATTTTTTTAATGCATATTCAGATTTCTGATTTAAATTAAAATTTACTTATAGTACTTTCAAAAACAAGTTAATAAATTATGTATTCTAAAATTGCACTTTCAATAGGCGGTAGTGACTCCGGGGGTGGAGCAGGCATCCAGGCTGACTTGAGAACTTTCATGGCCCTTAAAGTACATGGATGTTCTGTTATTACATGTATTACAGCACAAAATAGTATAGAGGTTACATGCGTTCAACCAGTAGAGAAGAATACTTTATTAAATCAGTTAGATACTTTATTTGCTGATTTTGGTATTGATTCCTTAAAAACTGGAATGTTATTAAATGAAAGGATAATTAATGATACTGCTTCAAAATTAAATACATACAAAATAACCAAAATTATTGACCCAGTAATGGTTACAAGAACTGGTTCTAAATTACTGGAAGATTCTGCTATTAATGCTTATAAAAAACTCTTATTACCAATTGCTGATTTGGTAACTCCAAATATTTATGAAGCAAATCTACTTTCTGATTTAGAAATAAGGAGTAAAGAAGATATCGAAAATTCAGCAAGAAAAATTATTAGTCTTGGAGCTAAAGCGGTACTTATAAAAGGTGGCGGTTTAAAAGATATGAAAGGGAAGGATTTTTTCCTTGACTTAAATGGTAGAAAAGAGTGGCTTTTTAATAATTTTATAAATACAAAAAATACCCACGGTAGCGGCTGTACTTTGAGTGCTGCTATTTGTGGTTACAAGGCTTTAGGTTTTGATCTACTAGATTCTATACAAAAAGCGAAATTATTTGTTGAGAAATCTTTAGACAATTCTTATAAAATAGGCTCTGGCCCTGGTCCCTTAGGCCATCATTAATTATTTATAGAAGTGGAGTTAGAACCACCATTTTCTGTAGGGCTTTTTTAAAAATAAGATTTCTTCAGTCTCCCATCCTCCCTCCAACCACTCAAGATGCTCAAGTAATAAAGACTCACTTTCCCTTTTGCTTAATTGCCCAATTCTATTAGCAATACCATCGAACCTTACTTTCATCAATTCCTCAATCTTGATGTTATTCATAGGTTAAATAATAAATTTTTTCTACTCTTACTTGTATACATTTTCTTGTCAACGATTTAATTTTATTTGTTTACTAGCAGTTCTTAAATATGTATTAAATACAACTTTTTAAAATAGATAGTAATTAAGACTTATTCACATAGATTTAATTAGAGACTAACTTATATAAAAATACTTCAACTATGAATAAAGAAGAAACAGCAAAGCAAAAAACTATTTTAAATGTAGGCTATTGTGAAACGACCTCTGAATGGCTCAATAGAATCATTACTGAACTGGCAGATGAAAATAAAAATTTTGTAGATTTGTCAGTTATTTGTGCTTAATTTTTTAGAAAATATAGTTTATTTTGATTTTATTTCAGTGAGCTTTTAAGTATAAGAGAAATTTTGAAGATATTTTGTGATGTGAATCCTAATAAAAAAAACATAGAAATAATTAAACAATTCAATTTATCTCCTCATCCTGAGGGTGGATGGTTTAGAGAGATAGTAAGGAGTCAGAATTCTCTAATAAGGGAAGATGGCCAAAGTAGAAACTTTATTACGGGAATTTATTATCTTTTGGAGAGAGATGCAAAAAGTGCTTGGCACAGAGTAAAAAATGCTGATGAAATTTGGATTTATCTAAGGGGTGACCCTCTGAATTTATGGTGCCTAGATAATGATAATAAGTTAATAAGAAATTTAATTTTAGATTCCAATAATCCAGTAGAAATGATCCCATCTGGATTTTGGCAAGCTGCAAAAAGTACAGGCGAATTTACTTTAGTGAGTTGTTGTGTTGGCCCGGGCTTTGATTTTAAGGATTTTGAATTACTCAGAAATACAAATCATACTTCTAGATTGGATAAAGCAATTAATGATCTTATTTGAGTTATTTTTTTGTTTATATTTTTGAAATTATCCTCTAGATTTATAAGGCTACTCAATTAATCTATATTTAATGAATCAAAATTCTATCAAAACAATTGGTATTAATGATGAACCAAGAAAAGATTCATGCTTAGTATATGTAAATCAGGCTGATGGCTTAAAAGGCATCCTTAGTAGGGATTTTAATGAATGGTCGAATTTTGATAGTTGGGAAAGTATTTCAGTTCAGCAATGGATTTTTTCTAGAGCTTTAGAGGTTTTCAGAGGTAAGAAAATTGATATTAAATGCGACTGTTGTGAAAATAATACTTTAATCCCAAATGATTTTGAGAGTATTAAAAAAGAAAAATGTTTTGGTAAAAAAAGTGCTTATATGATTGAAAAAGTTGTAGATGAAATTGTATTAGCTAAGGCAAGAAGAGAAAGTGATGGAACATATTCTGCGTAAGATTCATAAATATATATGGAGTGAAAAATCTTTTACTTACCAGTGAAAATTATCAGAAGAACCAATCGTTAAATTTCTAGTGGACATCTTATGGAACTTAAAGTGTACCGAATCACTGAACTCCTTTTCATCTGAGTAATTAACAAGATCCACTGGGTCGATGTTTTCATCGAACCATGCATCATATTCAATATGGTTTGGTTCAGCAAAATAACTCATATCCAATTAATAGCTTTCAAAAAACATATAAACGGTACAAGCGATACCAAATTAACATTCTTAATTTTTAGATAATCCATATTTTTAACTTTTTCATAAAGATTAGTTGCTAGAAAGATAGGAGAAATATCTATAAATTAATGTCTCTAGATACAACCATGGTTTCTATCCATCCCCACTTCACAATCAAGGATGGGAAGATGGACCAGTGCATAGCTCTTTTAGAAGAAATTTTGGTACTGACAAAAGCTAATGAACCTGACTGTCTTTTTTTTAATATCACTACTTGCGGTTCAAATAAGGCTTATGTAAGAGAGGCATATAAAGATGGTGCCGCCGCTTTATTTCATCTCAAGAATATGGGACACATGATTCCCAAGCTTTTTGAAGTGTCAGATATTACTGTGCAGGTCCAAGGCCCTGCCAAGGAGATTGAACCCTTGAAGGAAATACTGCCAGACGCTGATTTCTATGAAGCAATATCTGGATTCTGATTTAGATTGTATATATTGACAGTCGATCGCTAGGGGCTTTTAGCCCCCTTTTTATTTAGGAATTCAAAATAAATCAATCTTCCCTTTACTTATATCAAGTAACTTTATTATCAGCTCAAATATTATATTTATGGCATCAACTTTTTATATTGTTCATCATGAATTTAAGGTAGGAAAAGCTGAAAAATGGTGGGATACAGCTTATGCGGCAATGTCACCAGGCGGTGGATGGGATGATGCGGTAGCAGCTAATAAAGAAAAAGGATTTTTTAACCATTCTGCAAATGCCGTAACTAAAACTGGTCCTGTATATTGTTTTTGGGAAGTAAAAGAGGGTATTTCAGCTGAGGAGTTTCAGGAGTTTATAGACGGTCCCTCTGGACCAGGTTTCGGACTAGATGCTCTGATGAATATCTGTAAACCAATTGACATATCATTAATGAATGGACAAACACCTTATCCACCAGTTTTTTCTTGATTATTGACAGTCGATCTAAAATAAGAAGCAATTAGCTTTTTGTTATGACTATTGAAACTACTGTTTTCACCTTTAAACTTTCAAATACATTTGAGGAGTGGGTAAAAATGTTTGATAGTCCAGAGATAGATGAATTTCATAAAACGGTAGGACTTACTCCTCTATATCGTGGCAAAAGTTTAATTGATCCAAAAGAAGTTATTGTTATTCATCAAGCTGAAGAAGGTGTGGCTAAGCATGTTTTTTCAGATCCTGAAACCATTAAGAATATAGAATCTGGAGGACATATTTATAGCACAACGAAAATCACAAGTTGGGTTTCTGATTAGTCGAAAAAGTAACTATGCAAATTTATACAAGTTTAATGCGGAACAGGAGTCCCATATAAGATCTTTAAAAACTAAATTAGGATATAGCTGAGTTTAAGGATAAGATTATTAACTAATTAGTTCGACTAAATTATTAATAAGAATCTGAGTGCAAGCGGTAACCACAGGCATAGAAGAAGCATTAGTAAAAGAGTAATAGCATGGATATTTGGAATGTAATGCTCTTTTAAAATTTGTGTTTTCATAATTTATCTCGCCTTCTTAAGTTTGATTTCTCTTCTGATAAGCAACGCTATTACCACAACACACATGTTCATTAGAAATACGTCTAATGGCATTTTCTAAAAAAGTCTCTATTTAATTAATAGCAAGATTATTGATCTACGAATCAAGAGATGATTACAAATGTTTATTGGCTTAATAAAAAGGAATTTAAAAATTAAATTTATGCTTAAATATCTCAGTTCACATAACTATTAAATGGTTTATTCAGAAACAAGAATAGTAATAGGCGGTATAGCTCATGTACCTGTTCTTATTTTTATAGCCAATTTTATTAAAGGTACGTTTGAGATTAAAACTGAAGAGACAAAAGATACTGTAGTCAAAGGAGAGCCAGTTAAAATTATTGAGATAAAAGATACTGTAGTTAAAGAAGGAAAAGCAGAAGCTATAAAAGAAATCTCTAGTAAGCTGGACAGTATCGAAAAGAAGGCTGATAAGCTTTATGAAAAGGTAAAGAAGAAAAAAAAGGATAAGAAGAAAAAAAAAAAGAATAACTAGATTGAGATCCTATCAAGCATTAATATGTCTTGAGCTTGGATTGTATCTCTCTTATCTTCAACTTCGGGGTCTTTATAAGATTCAATTTCAGCTTGAATTTTTCTCTTGTAAACTCCTTTGATATAGTCCATTTCTCTTTTGTCTTTGTCCAGAATTGAGAATGGTGATCTTTTTAAGTTCATAACTTTCTCCAAAAAAAATAAATTTAATCAGCTCCAGTTTTTATCAGATTCAACAAAGCTATCCAATGTTTGCTGATTCCTGATTTCTTCTTCAAGAAGTTCTTCTTCTGATCTTTCTTCAATCTCAGATTTATAATCTTCTTTTAGTGTGGATTTCGTAGACATTTGCTCATGACGACTACATCTATGTTCTAACTAGTTAGAGAGGCCATTCGACTAATAAATATGTACGGTTTGAGGTACTCCCATATACGGATAAAGGATCAACAATTAAATTTAAATAAGGATAAAATGTATGAAATTTTGATCAATTTTTGCCTTTAAGAATCATCAATAAAGGTAGACCAATAAGCATCAAACTCCCATCAATTAATAAAAAAGTATTCAGGTTCATTTATCCATTCCTTCTGGGGTATCCCAATTTAGAAAAATCCCTTTTTTAATTGGTTGTCTTTTCATATCATCCATCTCTTTTCTGATTTTGTTGTAGTAGGCCAACTCCTCTGGATCATCAGAACCAAGACCATAATTCATGATTGCTGCAATATATATTTTGTGCATCCGGTATGACGATAGTGGCATTACTAAAAGCAAATTATTTTAAATATATTTGAATTCTAGTTAAAATGCTGATCTACGAGATCTCAGTTATATTAATCAATTGCTCAAGTGCCCTCGTCGGGACTTGAACCCGAGACCTCTCCCTTACCAAGGGAGTGCTCTACCGCTGAGCTACAAGGGCAATTTTAAAGTGGGCCGGGTTGGATTTGAACCAACGTAGGCAGAGCCAGCGGATTTACAGTCCGCCCCCTTTAACCACTCGGGCACCGACCCCCACTATTTGAACTTATCAGTTAATGGACACTTTGTGTGAAATTGTTTTGGTTTTTTTGTTTCTTTCTAGATAGCATTTGTAAAGAAAAGACTTTATTGATGATGAATATTTTATTGATAAATGGACCAAATCTTAATCTTTTGGGCACTAGAGAACCCGAAATATATGGTAATAAAACATTGAGTGATATAGAAAAAGATTTAACTAAAGTTGCTAAAGAAAAAAGTATTAATCTTGAATGTTTTCAAAGTAATCACGAAGGAGAAATAGTAGATAAAATTCAGGAGTCTGTAAAAAGTATCCAAGGTATTCTTATAAATGCTGGTGCTTTTACTCATACCTCGATTTCTATTCGTGATGCTTTAATTGGATCAAAAATTCCTTTTGTAGAGTTACATATTTCAAATATTTTCAGTAGAGAAGATTTTCGTAAAGAATCTTTTCTTACAGATAAAGCTATAGGAATTATTAGTGGATTCGGCATATCAAGTTATTCCTTAGCTCTTGAAGGAATTATTGGATATTTGAGTATTAAAGATTAAATGCTAGTCGATTTTAAAAGGCCCACTTCTCATATTAAATATTTATCGTCATTTACCTCAGATGAGTGGATCAAACTCGCATTATCTAATCCAATAGATATTCTTATTGACCATGCTCATTGTGAAAGAAAAGCAGCAGGAGTAGCTATTCAATTGATGTTTAGATATCCATCAGAACCAAATCTGGCAGAAGTTTTAAGTCCAATAGCGAGAGAGGAATTAGAGCATTTTGAAAAAATACTTTATTTTTTAAAGGATCTTGGACATTCTCTTGAGTCCTTAAAACCGCCACCATATGGAGCTGAGTTGTCCAAGAATATAAGAAAGGAAGAGCCCAATAGAATGCTTGATAGTTTCTTAATAGCAGGACTTATTGAAGCAAGAAGTCATGAAAGATTAAGCTTGCTTGCGCTGAATTATGAAGATAAATCGTTTAAATCCCTCTATGAGTCTCTGCTAGAGAGTGAGGCAAGGCATTTTGGAGTTTACTGGAAACTAGCGCAAACTAAATTCTCTAAAGATCAAACTTTCAAAAGGTTAGAGGAATTGTCTGAAATTGAGTCAGCAATACTGGCTGAAACTTTTATATTGCCAAGGGTACATAGCTAAAGTTAATAAAATAAAAATGATAATAAAAAAGTTCTTAAGTTTACTTAATCCATATAAAACTGATTTACCAACATTCACTATCGTTGGTGTAGGCCCTGGAGATCCATCGCTTTTAACAATTGCTGCTGTAGATGCAATAAAAAAAGCGAAAGTTATATTTTTCCCAATAGCAGATGATAATAAAAAGAGTTTTGCTGCGGAAATAGTCAAGAAATACACCAAATTTAAAAAAAATATCCCTGTCATCTTTCCAATGGCTAGGAAGGATTTTGATCCAGATGAAATATGGTCTAATGCTGTAGAAAAAATTGTGAAATCTATACAAAATGGCGAATCAGTTGTTTTACTTTGTCTTGGAGATACTTCACTATTTGCAAGTTCTTCTAATATCTTGAGGTTAATAAAAAATAATCATGCTGAAATTATTACCAAAACAATACCTGGTATTTCCTCTATTTCAGCGGCAGCAGCTTTGAATGATTTTGATTTGGTAAAAAAAGGCGAGACATTAATCATCAAAGAATGCCCTTCTTCAGAATCTGAACTAACAACCTTAATTAGGGAAAGTAAGGCAAATAAAACGGTATTGGCCATTATGAAAGTTGGCAAAAGATGGAATTTAGTTAGGGAAATTTTAAAAGAAGAGGATATCATCAATACAACATTAATAGCTTTGAGTGTTGGGATGCCTGATCAAATTATTCAATATGCATCACAATATAATAAGGAATTTATGCCTTATTTTTCTTTGATTTTGATAAGGTTCGATTAATGTATAAAAAAGAAAAATTAGTTGAAAATCAATTTACATGGCCAATATGTAAAAAACTATTATTTCTTATTCTTGAAGATAAGGTTAGTGATGTATTTGTTTGTGAATTAGTTTGGGAAAGGCTTTTTTATACTAAAGAACCATCTATCAATGATTGGGCCTTTAGCCCATTAACTCCTACTTATTGGTCTGAAAAATTTGAAAATGCTCCTCAAATCATTTCAGAGCGAGTAGCATCAGTACATTTAACGCGATCAATTCCAAAGGATCATAAACAGGGATTGAAAAATTTTCTTAACTTTCAAGGTTATAAGATTAATGAACTTTATCCAAGAAGAACTAGAAGAGCGACTGCAGTAAATTGGTTGATTTATTGGGCAATTGAAAATGATTGTTTTTCAAATGATAATAAAGTAATGCCAAGTACTAATTCGCCACCGGCTAATCCAGCCAAAGGACATTTTGGCGATCCAGAAATCAAATAAGTTTTTTTGAATAAGGTAAATGATTCTATTAAAGGTATAGTTGTAATGGATACTACTTTCTTTGGAGAGAAGAATTGATTCTTCCTACAATAGCAATTATCGGAAGACCTAACGTTGGGAAATCTACCTTAGTTAATCGTCTTTGCCAAAGTAATGATGCAATAGTATTTGATAAACCTGGTGTTACAAGAGATAGAACTTATCAAAATGCTTCATGGGGAGGTAAGGAATTTCAAATAGTTGATACTGGAGGTTTAGTTTTTGATGATGATAGTGAATTTCTCCCAGAGATAAGGACACAAGTTTTCTTGGCTCTAGAAGAGGCTTCACTTGCGTTACTGGTGGTAGATGGAAATCAAGGTGTTACTGATGGTGATTTATCAATAGCAAAATGGTTAAGAAACTCAAGCTGTAAAACAATTGTTGCTGTTAACAAATGCGAATCGACTACTTTAGGAATATCCCTAGCTTCAGAGTTCTGGAAATTAGGATTGGGGGAACCTAACCCTGTTTCGGCTATTCATGGTTCAGGTACTGGAGATCTTTTAGATCTCGTTATTGGCGAACTTCCCGAAAATAATATCCAGGATGATGAAGCAAAGATAATGATGTCAATTATTGGTAGGCCTAATGTTGGTAAATCTAGTTTGTTAAATTCAATCTGTGGAGAAAAAAGAGCAATAGTTAGTGATATTAGTGGTACAACAACTGATTCAATAGATACGATTATTAAAAAAGGTGATGATCATTGGAAAATTATTGATACGGCAGGGATTAGAAGAAAGAAAAATGTTAAATATGGCACTGAATTCTTTGGTATTAATAGGTCTTTTAAATCTATAGATAGAAGTGATGTTTGTGTGTTAGTTATAGATGCGGTTGACGGAGTAACTGATCAAGATCAGAAGCTGGCTGGGCGCATAGAAGAACAAGGCAGAGCTTGCATAATTGTTGTTAATAAATGGGATCTTGTAGAAAAAAATAGTTCAACAATTTATCAAGTAGAAAAAGAACTTAGATCTAAACTTTATTTTTTACATTGGTCAAAAATGATTTTTATATCTGCCCTAACTGGTCAAAGAGTTGATAATATTTTTGAGCATGCTCTTAATGCAGTAAATCAACATAGAAGAAGAGTTACAACATCTGTAGTTAATGAGGTACTTAAAGAATCAATCAGTTGGAAAAGTCCTCCAACGAAGAGAAGCGGCAAGCAAGGTAGGCTTTATTATGGTACTCAAGTAAAGAACAAACCTCCCAC
>QCSV01000024.1 GCA_003211415.1 Prochlorococcus sp. AG-670-M15
AACGATATTACTATCTGTCGCTACTGCCGTTGCATTATCTGCTGGTGTACTACTGCTTAAGGTAGGAGCTGTTTCATCTGCTGTTGTAAAACTAAGACTTGTTGTATCACTTATTCCGGCATAGTCATTACTGGAAGCATCATCAAATGCTGTAGATGCTATCTGCACATAATATTCGGTTTGTTCTTCTAAATCACTGCTAGGATTTATTGTTATTTGAGTAGAACCACTTCCTGATATAAGACCGCTAGATGCAACATTAAAAGTTTCTACTTCAGAATCATCTGAAGATTTATAAATAACAATATTCCCACTTTCTACATCTACTTCTTCTGAAAAATTGAGAACGATATTACTATCTGTCGCTACTGCCGTTGCATTATCTGCTGGTGTACTACTGCTTAAGGTTGGGGCTGTCGTATCAGAACCTATCGCACTAGATTCAGTGAGGTACATGACATCAACAGGAATAGTCTGATCCGCGCCATTTTTATTCCACCAAAGTCTTGCATGTGCCCCTCCACCATGTTCAAAAAAATCAAATCTAACCCAAACGACCTCTCCTTCTGTAAGTGAAATAGCACTAGTTGTTTTAGTTACTACTCCATGAAGATTCCAGTCAGTAAAAGATCCTAGGAGCGAACCGCTTTCATTATTTGAATAAACTTTAAGTATTTGCCCGTCATCAGTAGAAGTTTTAAAGTAATAAGTCCCAGTTTCTGGAATTCTTATATAAGTCTCCCAACGTATACGAAAATAATCATGAAGACCTTGACTAGCAAAATCGGCATTGGTTTCATATATAGAAGTCGTGTAATGAATAGGCGTACCAAGATCATCGTTATTATCAGGAGGCAATACACTTTTATTTTGTGTGTAATTTGTAGTTATGTATTGATATGAACCGTTAGTTAAATACTCAGGTAAATTACTTGCCAGATTTGTTAATTTTGAATGCTTTATTCCTTCTAAACTTTTACCTTTGCCTAACTTTCCATTACTTGCATTAACTTTTAAATTCAGGCATCTTTCTAAACTATCTCTGATGCCATTAACGGAGCCGCCATAACAACTCCAAAGATTTATTAAACGTTCATTTAACTTTCTAGTGTTTTTTAATAAAGAGAGTTCTTTCTCCAAAGATATAGAATTATATCCATCACCAATATCAATAAAACCGGGGCTTCCATGAGCAACAATATTTATGCTTTTCGCATCATCTTCTAAAACATGATTTATTGCATCAATTAAAGTCTTTGCATAAAATTTTCTACCAACAGTATTCTCAAAATAATTAATAAATGATTTTGATGTAATTAACCATTCAAAATCTGAGCCTAAAGTTTTTGCAAATACAATATCGTTTTCAGAATTCCAATTCAATAAATTATTTTTTTTATTTTTTAATAAATTGGGAAACATTATTTACTAATTAAAAAGATTGAATTTCAATCTATGGGTTGTATATCTTTAAGGATATTTTTCATGTCATTAAGCATAGAATTTTTGCTTACCTTCAAAAGATTTATTGTATCTCCATACATTTTTAGTTGAAGATCTACCGTTTGAAGTCCATTTAAAAGTGACTTTGCATTATCTGGCAAATCATCAAAATTGTATTCATTATCATCAAACTTAAGCTTTTTAATTTTGTTTTCTTGATTATCCAAATTTATAAATTCAGGTATCTTCATGATAAACATTAATTTTTTTTAAAACTGTTATATGGTAATTCAACAATAAATTTATCTTATTTTTTTGCTACTAATTATTATTTGATAAATGACAAAACCCAATAATCGAAAGATTATTTATTTACAATCATGATTAATTTTGTATTAACTCCAGATTGGGTAGAAGCTATTTTGGGCACAATAGAGGGGCTTTCTTTCATTTGTTCCTCTCTCATAATTTTAAGATTTATTATAGTAGCGCTTTCGATAGCGAATTTCATTTTTTGTTATTGGGTTGGACTTGGAACAGCAGAGCACGTTTCTATTTTTTTACTAGCAATACTTCATTTTTCCTTAAATATTTATATGATTTCTCTTTTTTATTATTCAAGATCTATAAGATGCGTACCAATAGGTTGGAGAGAGACATATAAAAATTACTTTTTCTTATTTCTTCCATTTGAATTTAAAAACATGCTTAAATTTGGAGATATTATTAAACATAAAAACAAAAAGTCTTTGAAACTTGTTAGTAAAAATAGCGAATTTGAGAATCTCGCATTTGTAGTAGATGGTGAAGCATCCATAACAATAGAAAATGACGTAGAGGTCGCAAAACTAAAGAAAGGTGATTGGATTTCAGAATTTTCTTTTATTACAGGAGATAAAACATCAGCCAATGTAATTTCTAATAATATCTTTGCTATCAGTTGGAGTAAGGCTACCCTTGAAAATTTAAAAATTAAAAAGCCTGAATTATTTGAAAAGATAAATTCTCTTATAGCCAGAAATTTATGTGAGAAGTTAATTAGATCAAATAAAAAATAGCTTAACTATTTTCTCTAAAGTATCTCAAAAACTTCTACTAAACTTTCTCTACCTTTTACTTTACAAGGGCCCCATTCCTCTAACTTATAGTCTGAACCATTAGCAAAATTAAGACTTTCTTTAGAAACTAAAATTCTACAATTATTTTTCATATTATCTTTATTCAAAGATTCCAACCTTGCAGCAACGTTTACACTATCGCCAATCAGAGCATACTCAATTTTTTCAGAACCTCCCATTGATCCTGTAATAATTTTCCCACTATGAATTCCAATTCGTAATTTTATTAAAGGTAGTCCCTCAGCCTCTAAATCATCCTTAAGTTTTTCAATGGCATTTCTAATTTCCATTGCAGTTTTAATTGCTTCATTAGATGATTGCTCATAATTTTTTTTAACTGGAGCACCAAATACAGCAAGAAAACCATCACCTGTGAATTTATTTACCATGCCACCATTTTCAGAAATAATCTTTACAAATTTTTCCATACCTCGATTTAACCAATCTAATAATTCAGTAGGATTCATATTCTCTGAAACGGAACTAAAACTTACTGTGTCGCTAAATAATATTGTCACTGGAAGTTCAGTCCCAGGAAATCTTCCATTTTCAAGTAAAGAATCTTTCTGATTCCATAATTCCTCGGCTACTTCTGGAGATGTTGTTTGACCTAACAACTTTTGCATTAAAGCTTTTTGCTTCTGCTGCTCAGATGCTTTTTTAAGCCAAGAGATACTGGAAAAAGTTATTGCTCCAATTACTGGTAGTGCTAATTCAATCCAGTATCCAATAATGAACGCTAAATAAACAGCTAAAGCTAATAATCCTAAAGCGGATATGAATACTATTAGTCCAATACTTATTTTCTTAGTTTTTTCTATAAAAATGCTTATAAGAAAAACATAAAAAATAATTCCAAAAAGTTCAATAAAAGGATTAATCGTTTTTATTTTAAGTGTTGAATTATTTTGTAGTGAAAGTAACTGATTAGCTCTATGAGCATGAATTTCAGCTCCACTTATCAATAGATTTTTACTATCTGTTACAAATCTGCTTGAGGGCACAGCAAAAACATCTTTTAAAGAAGGTGCGGTTGCACCTATAACAATCATTTTATTTTTCAATTTTTCTAAAGGAATTTTATCCTCTAAAATCTCACTTAAACTGTATATAGGAATATAGTTCTTTTCTGGATAATTTATAAATATCTGAAAACCATTTGAATCAACATTGGTATATCCTCCCGAATAATTTTGAATTAAAGAAATTTTATTTTTATAAAATTTATCCTCTAAGTTAAAACTTTCTTTATTCAAAAATTGATGTATTTCTAACATTCTCATTGGAACACTTATAAACTCTTTTCCTAAATTATATTTTCTTCTATCAACACCTACTAAATCTCTTCTAACAACATTATCTATATCTATTGGCATATCATTAAAAGCAATTCTTTCTAAGGGGAAATCAGGAATTGATGGAATTCCCTCTGCGACATTGAAAATACTGATTACTTTTTTATTTAATCTGGAATAATTAGCTAATGATTCAGCTCCTTCTCCAACTCCTACGTTTCTATATAAATCAAGAACTATTGAAGAAGATTCTGCTTTATCAAGCTTTTGAATTGTCTTTAAAAGATATTTATCATCAATAGGCCAACCATATTTCTCTATATCACTTTCAGAAACCCCAACTACTAATGATGGTGAATCGTATAAATATTTTTTTGGATATCTAGTTTTTAGACTATCAAAAATTAGTAAGTCAATATTTTGCGAAACTCCACTTAAACCAATAAAAGTAATTCCTCCTAAAGCAAAAAAATAAAAAGAGTTATCTATTATTTTTTTAAAAAATTTTTTTAACATTTGATAAAGAAATTATTTTTTAATTATTTAAAAAGTTGGGCAATCAACGGAAATCTCTTCAGACCAATTCTCATCAAATAGTTCATTAATTTTAAATTTTTTATTAAGTTCTTTTTGAGAAATATTTTTACCACAATATTTTGACAACCATGAAATTTTATCTTCACTATTGTTACTCTTCTCAAATGATTCTGGAGCGATTAATGATATTGCAGGTGGAGAATTATCTTGTATGAAATTAAACCCAAAGCCATCAAAACTATCTTCATTATCATCACTACATTCAAATGCTGACTCCCAAGTAAACGGGAATTGCTTCTTTGGAATATTTAAAAATATTATTTTTTCTGATGAATTCGAAATCAATAAGTCATCAATTTCTGGAGAAGGGCCACTATAAGTTCCGTCTGGAGAAGAATATGGTTTAAAAGCAATTTTTACATCCTTTGGAGAACTTGAAGGTCCTATTATTAAAGCTATTTGACCCTTGGAATTATGAAAAAGAATATTATTATCGGGAACCAAATGCATTATTTTTCGCGCACTGCACTCACCTCGTGTTCCACCTCCCAATCTCCTCCCTGGGAAAGCAGACCCAATATTAATTTCTTGAGACATTGAATATTTAGGCAATATCGATGAAACTAAAATCAAAGAATAAATTAGTAATTTTTTCATTTTTGATTTTTTAAAATTCTTATTATTAATAACATAACAAAATCTACCAAGGAGAGCCCATTAGTTCAATTCCAGCCCAAAAGAAAGGATTGCTTAAACCATTCATAACAATTCTTTTTTGTGAGTTATTTAATTCAGAGAGTAGTACTTTATTATTGATACCAATAAGGGAATCATTCTCTAATCTTATTTTTTCTTCAGCAAAAGCTTTTCTTGTCATTTGCATTGCTTCTGCTTTTGGTATTCCCATATCTAAAAAACTATACATTTGAACAAAATATGCTGAAGTCATTACATCATCCACATACCATAAAGTTCCAATAGCACTTTTACTCCCAGCTTGTAGAGCTAAACCACTGAAACCTAATTCAGTTTCTTGGTCACCTACCGCCGTTCTACATGCACTTAATACGATTAATTCAAATGGGTTATTTATTCTTCCTTTCCTTAAAATTGAAAATTTATCTAAACTTATTGGTTCTGTTCCAGAAAATAATTGAGAAGCTTTAGGCCCACCTGGTTTAAATTCTGCATGAGTTGCTAAATGAATTTTATCGTATTTTTCATCTATAGCTTTTTTAAAAAAAGTTTCTGGAGTAAATTTATTATTTAGCACTATATCTTTATTAATAGGATTACTTATATTGTTCAATTCTTGTTTTACTAAAGGCAATGGAGCAAGTTCCTTAAATTGTGAAGCACCTATAGCTAATATTTTTTTATTGATATTATTTGCAATATCTAAATTAGTTAAAGATAAAGATGGGGTTATAGAAAAAGCATATTTTTCTCCAAAATATTCAAAACCATCATGAAGAGCTGCAAAAGGTACCGCTTGAAGACCCCTATCAGCTGATATAAGAATGGTTGTTATTTTTTCTTTGTTCAATTCATCCTCAACACTCTTTATAAGAATTTCATGTAGAACTCTCGAAGGTGAACTTTCATTCTCAACCTTAAGATCTTCTTGTCTTGATAATTGAGAATATAAAGCTCCAAGATTTTTTGCAAAATTCTTTGTTGTTATTTCAACCCTTTTACCAGAGACATTACCATTTGCAAAAATAACTGTTAAATCTATAAAGGCATCTGCATTTTTATCTATCGTTTTGCCTTTAGCAGGTGTATAGCTAATATGCATAATTGCTGGATTATATTTTTCTTTTTCGAATACAAATTCTGAATTATTTAAATTTAAATTATTTGCTTTATATCCTGCAATAAGATTTTTTCTAACTGAAAATTCTGAAATGATATCTCTTAAACGTATTTGTTCTTTTGCTTTAATTATTGCTTGTTGCAAGTCAATAGTAGATTTTGTTTTATTAGTAAAAGAATTTCCAAGATTTAATTGGTTAATAGCTCTATTGGCAGAAACCGATTCAAATTTGTTCAAATTTTCGATAATAGTTTTTCTTTTTATTTCGATAATATTTGAAATCCCAGCCAAAGATTGTGCAGCTGAAAGTTTGATTTTTTGGATTTTTTTCTTTTCTCTAGATGCAACATTTTTACTTTGATTTGAAGAGCCTTTTTCAGATGCGTCAGATTCTTCATCAGAAGAACTTTCATCAGAGGAACTCTCATCAGAAGAACTTTCATCAGAAGAACTTTCATCAGAGGAACTCTCATCAGAAGAACTTTCATCAGAGGAACTCTCATCAGAAGAACTCTCATCAGAAGAACTTTCATCAGAAGAACTCTCATCAGAAGAACTCTCACTAGAAGAACTTTCATCGGAAGAACTTGAACTATCACTTGATTCAGAATCAGAACTACTACTTTCACTACTTGAACCGGAATCAGAACTACTACTTTCACTACTTGAACCCGAATCACCTTCAGAGCTACTGCCTGCGGAAGATGAACTTTCTGTTGAAGAGGAAGAGGATGAGGTATCTGAAGAAGTACTAACAGTGGAATTCGAAGAAGAACTAGAGCCAGAATCTCCAGAAGAACTTCCTGATGACATTGCAATAGATGAACTTCCACCTGCTGCACCACCGCCAGCGCCTGGAGAACTAACAGGCGAAACAGAAGGGACTTTAATAACTATTTTTGGAGGTACAAATTCTGTTACACTACTTTCGAATATATCTTGCAGAGAGATTATTTCTCCAGCTTTAAAACCATAAATTGGATCTGAAAAGTCTTTTAATTTATAAGAAAGTGATAATTCACCATTTCCAAATTTATAAATACTTGAAGAACCATTACCTATAATTTCACCTTTAAATTGAGAATCAACATTTTGATCTATGCTCAAAAAATTAGCAACTTTATTGGGATTATTTTCATTGAATTTATATTTTTTCTTTTTTGGATTTATATAAATTGAACCTTTGCCATTTATTCCTTTAGGTGCCCTCATGAGCAAACCTCCAGGACCAGAAATTATGTCTTCATTAACTTGTATTTTATTATCCGCTATCAATTTTAATGTGCCTTGCCCACTAGAAAAATCGATTTTATTGTCAATTTTTATATTACCTTTATCACCTTTTCTATCATCTGAATAATTTTTTAAAAAGGTTACCTCTTTTTCCACAGGAGATAACTCAAAATCAATTTCATTTGAAGTAGTAATGATAACATTCGTTCCTTTTTTAAGTGCATTTTCAATACTTACCTTAGTGGTTTTATTAATTACGAAATCAAATGGATCTAAAAGCCACAATCCATCACCACCTTTTTTACTTTTTAAGCTTATTTCTATATCTTTAACATCTAAATTCGCGCCAGATGTTTCTATACTCCCTCCTTTATTTCCGTTACTAATTAATGTACCTTTAACTCTCGTCAATCCTTTTTTGTTGTTTATATCACTCCATATAACTATTATTCCACCTTTCCCATTATTACTAGAAGCATTAATAACAACTTTATCTTCAATTATTGTTTTATTAGATTGACTTATTTGTTTATTTGAATTTTGCCAACTACCTCCAATTTGTATTAATCCCCCAAAGTCTTTGCCCATACTTATCAAATGAGAATTTCCAGTTAGAAAAACACTTTCACCAGTAATTGTTATTTCACCATTATTTTTTGCTGAAGTTTTTAATTTTGAATTATCTATATGTACAGAACCATTTGGTGAGTGGATATATAATTTTTCGTCAACAACGATATTCGTATCAGAAATTTCTACATTTGCTAAATTAAGATTATTTTTTTTACTATTAGGTTTATTATTAAAAACTGGCTCTGAGCTGAAATCTTTTAGGTGATATTTATTATTTTTAAAAACATCAAAAATATTTTCTGAAAAATTTAATGAATTAGCTGTAGAAAAATTTAGACTTTTTGTATTAACAAAAACTCCTCCTTTTTCAATTTTTAATCCATAAGGAGAAACCCAAAAAAGATTTGCTAATCCTTCAAGCTTTATAGGCTTATTTATAAAAGTTCCATTTTTTGAAGAAACTCCAACAATAACATTTTTTTGACTTTCATTAAAAAACTTTACTTCTTTAATTCTGCCTCTCGTATCGAAAGCATTGAATTTGTGAAAAAGATTTTTTCCTGATTTAATTCCGCCATAAATATTGCAATAACCTATTTTGCAACTACTATTATTAGGTTTATTAATGATGGTTTTTGTATCATTAATAGAATTTAAATTTATTTCCGCTTTAGTAAAATTTGAAATAGAAAGAAAACTAAAATAAATAGGTAAGAATATAAGTTTTATCTTTCTCTTAAATAGCATTTATCGTAAATTCAAGAAATAGTAAATAATTTAATTTTTACTTTATTAACATGTTAATAATTGAAAGAATTTAAGTGAAAAAGAATGTGAAAAATAAAACATTGAATCATTAGGCAACATTAATATTTATTATGTTTTTTTTACCTATACTTATAACATTTGAACCAAATAAAATTGACCTGCCTTTAACATCTCCTTTTAAACAAAAAGAAGAAAAAAATATAAAAAAACAGGTTGAAGATAAAAATAATAAATTTAAAGAAGATACTAATCTTGATAACGATTTACCTAATAATCACCTTTTAGATTGGTTACCCAGGATTCAAGGCGAGATTCCATATTCTTCTAAAAAGATTAAAAGAATAATTAATTCATGTAAAAAAGCGACTAAAGAAGAAACTTTAAGTTCATGTGCAGCAAAATTAAATGCTCAACTTGTAAGTGATGGTTATACAAATAGTAGGGTTTACACATTACTTCAAGGTAAAAATGGAACTCTTGACGTGATTATGGGGAAAATTGTTGAGTTAAAAATAAGAAGCAGTAACAAAGTTTTAGAAAAGAAAGTATTTGAAAAGCTTAAAGAATTAAATGGGAAAATATTACATCAGCCTACTCTTCAGAAAAAACTAGCTGAGGCAAAAGAAATTAAAAACGTAGGTCAACTCTCTGGAGACATTAGTAGATTAGGCAGTGATCCCACTAAAGCAATTCTTAAGATTAATGCAACTTATCTGCCATCTGATTGGCAAAGACAAATTAATATTAGGAATGATGGAAGTCCAGGAACAGGGCAATGGAGAAATATTGGTACTTTTGTGAAAACTGATGTTTTCACAAAAAATGATATGTATATAGGGATGATTGAAGTAAATACCAATAAAGATGTAGAAGTAGGTTCGCAACTATATTCATCAACTTATGTGCTGCCCCTTAATCAAAAATTAAATCTCACGAATTCTTTTGCATACAGTCGAAGTGACATGGTTGAATTTGAAGGTGATTTGAAGACTTTGAGATTTGATGCTTTGCAGTATAATTTCCAAATTGACAAATCTTTAATTGCTAATGAGAGAGGAACCTTAAGTTCCTTCGCAAGTATAAGCAATGGCAAAACTGAGAGTTTTTTTGGAGGTGTAAGAACTCCTTTAGTTACAGGTGCCAATACAGAGGGTTATGTTACAACTGGTTCTATAAAAGCTGGAATAAATTTCAGTAAAATTAAAAATAACAAATCTTGGAACGGAAGTTTATTCGGTAATCAAGGATTAGCATTCTTAAGCAAAGATATACAATTAAATGATTTTGCCCTTAATGGCATATATCCAGGCGAGTCAAAGGCAATAGGATCAAATATTAATTTTTCATGGACAATAAAACCTGGCATTGGAGTGAACTTATCTTCTTCTGCTCAATTAGCTCTAAATCCATTAACAAGTGGGATGAGTTTTTCATTAGGAGGTTCTTCAGGTCTTAAAGGCTTGCCTGGGAGTCTTACAAGTGGAGATAGTGGATGGCAACAAACAATTGAAACTGTTATTACTACGTATCAAAAAGGAAAAAATGCTTTTCAGTTAGTTCCTTTCTTTGGATATGGAGAAGTAAATACAAAAATTAATAATGAATCATCTGATGATTCTGCTGGATCTACTGGTATTTTATTGAGATCTATTAATGCAAATAAAATATATGAATTAGGTTTTTATAAATTTATTAACACTAAAGACAACTCCGGGACATGGAATAACTGGATGTTAGGAGATGGCATATTTTCTAGCTTCACAATCAATTTTTAATATAGACTTTTTTAAAATAATTTATTATAAATGTATTTCTTAGAAAAACTAATACCTTTAATTTTAGGGCATTTTGTAGCTGATTTTGCTATCCAAACAGACACAGTCGCAATAAATAAATGCCCAAATAATAATTCAAAAATTAATATTAACTGGGCTTGGTGGATGTCAGGTCATGTATCTCTTCATGGATTAATTGTTTTTCTGATAACTGGTAATTCATATTTAGCTTTTGCAGAAGCAATAATTCATTTCTACATAGATTATTTGAAATGTATTGGCAAATTTAATTTGCTTGTTGATCAAATTCTTCATATTATTTGCAAAATGATTTGGACTTTGTTTATTATTTAAATTTTAAAAAATCATTCAAAAACATTTTAAATTTAGGAATTGAATTTATCGAAAGAAATTTTAGTATCAATTTTTACTGATATAAGTGGTTTAAGATTTTTATTTTGTATAGAGTGAAATTAGAAAAAAAACAACAGTGAAATTTTCAAGAACTAAACCAGGTTTCTTTAGGCCAGGATTGTCAAATTTTTCTTCTATACAAACTTTATTAGGAGACTTTATTAATGATAGAACTTCTCCAAGTCTTTTAAAAGATTATCATGATAAAAAAGCCAAAATTCTTACTGAAAAGAAATGGGATAATGGGGAACCTTATGAAAGAGTAATAGAAACCAACGAAGATCTAAAAGAAATTATACAGAATCCAAATATCATAAAAAATTCAATTTGCATAATCGAACCAGCAGATCATGTTGGAAAGAATATAATTGGAGAAGATGTAAGAGCTTCTTCTAATATTGCATCTCTATGCCAATTCATTTCAGATTGCGACTCAATACTTATACCTCTATGGAAGACAGGAAAACTCGACAATAAATTATTAATTGATTTATTACAAAACTCTATAGCAGTTTTTGTTGAAGGAGGTCATCCAACAGTAAAAGATGCAAATAGTTTTAAAGGTTTAAATATATCATTAGATGAATTACAAGAATTAAC
This sequence comes from Prochlorococcus sp. AG-670-M15, assembly GCA_003211415.1. Lineage (GTDB taxonomy): Bacteria > Cyanobacteriota > Cyanobacteriia > PCC-6307 > Cyanobiaceae > Prochlorococcus_A. The sequence goes on from QCSV01000024.1 coordinate 11,573, forward strand.
TGAAGAATTAATACTTTCCAGAGGACTCAAAACTGCACCATCTATATTTATTTGTCTTGGCCATCAATTAGCGGCTCAGGCTCATATTAGGCTTATTAAAAAGGCAGCCAATCAGATCGTAAATTTGATGAGTCCAGAAGTTTTGAGTTCAAAGTGTCACTACGAAAACCTTTTAAATACTTGCAAAGAAATAATTAATACTGGAGAAAATTTATCTATTTATAAGGATGATGACAAAGAAGATGATGTTCCTGAAATAGAAGTAGCTAAAGGTTGGGATGATCCATGCTTTGCTGTAGCTCTAAATGAAGTACCTGAAGTTGGTCAAGTTGAATTATTACATTATTCTCATAATGGCATTCATCAAAGTAAAGATTTTCCAAAATTACTTTTGCATCATGAATTAACGAGTGAACAAAATGAAGGAATTGTTGAACAGTCAGTCACGTATGAAAAAGATTTAAACATTGTTATGTTTCACAGTGACGAAGTAAATGAGGAAGCCATATTATTTGCAAATTGGGCTTATGGAGCACTTCAAAAAGCTATAGCTCCTGTGAGGAAGAAAATTTCAGTGTCTGATTTCTCTTGGCTTTTGAGCTTACCAGATTCAATTGAAATTGTATGTTCAACTAGTGCTGAAGGTAAATTATGTACCGAAGTTTCTGCGACTTGTATAAATTATACTGATTATGAGACTCAGCATAAAAGGCGATCATTCACGTTTCAATTTCATCCTGAATTACTTGATGACCTTAGGGAATTTAATAAATCAGGAATGCCAAGCTATGAGAAATTAAAAAATGATGATGGTGTAAGAATGTTAATAAGAGTTATATACGAATCAATCACCGATTAATTTATATAATTAAATTGTTTGAATTTCTTTTTATTGAGTAAAAAATCCTATTTTTATATTCTTGTATTTTTGAATACTTAAACAGGTCCCATTTAAATCAGATTATAAAAATAGTTGCATTTTTAAAATGACTCAAAATTCCATGAATACTCCTTATGCAAAAAGAGTAGCTGAAAAATTTAGAGAGGCTCAAAACTATTTAAAGAGTAACGGTTTTAGTAGATCAACTAAACATTTGCTAGAAGATATTGAAAATTCTGTTGAAAAATAATAATGCCAATATCTCCACACTTGCCACAATTACATTACGGCTATGATGATGGGTTTACTACCATAGTTTTTGGATTAATAGGTAGTTGCTTAGGATGTATGTTAATTTTATTAATTTCATTTTTTGAATTTAAATTAAAAAAGCAAAATAGTAAACCTTAAATTAGAAATTTTTTAATTAGTAATTTATAGTTTTGCCATAGAATGATTTCACCGATCTTGATTGTGAAGAACAAATTTATATCATGAAGGTATAGTTAAAAATTTAATAATTTCAATGATTAATAAAAACAAAGTTTGATAGTATTAGTTTGAGGTTTGTTTTTTAAAAATTATTTACATAAAATAAACTTAGCTTGAGAATTTTTTTTGAATAAATGATTTTAAAATTTTTCATAAGAATTTTGAAGATTTAAACAAAATTTATCTTTATGTGTATTAAGTGTGGATATTACCTAAAAGATTACAACCATTCTGGAGATCTATCGGATAATTTAAGTCAATCTGTTCTTGGAACTAATCAAGATTTAGCAAATTATTTGACTTCTGAATTTTGGGAAGATTATGGCACAGTTCCAAGGAAATTTAATCTTTCTGAAAATGGGATCAATCCCAAAAATGGAATTATCACATACAACACAACTGGTAATGATTTTGATAAAAATGGGATAACGAATGATAGGAATTTTTTAGTAGATGAAGCTTTCAAAATCTTGGAAGCTTCAATGGGATTTAATTTCAATAAAATAAATCAGCAAGCAGATATAAATTTTGGAGATAAATATGCAAATAGTGCTTTCGCCTACGCAGATGGGAGAAGTTATTCTTTAGGTTTGGATTTTGTAAATATAAATATAGGTTCAAATTGGAACCAAGGTAAAAGTAATCTAGGGGATTATAGTTTTCAGACAATATTACATGAGATAGGACATTCTCTAGGACTGGGCCATCAAGGTTTATACAATGGTTCAGGGAATTATTTGGACGACTCATATTTCATAAATGATAGTTGGCAGTCGTCAATTATGTCTTATTTTTCACAAGAAGAAAATACATCAACTTATGCAGATTTTGCATACTTAAACACCTATATGAGTGCAGATTGGATTGCCTTAGATAATATTTATTCTTCTGAAGGTTTTTCTACAAAAAATGCATTCGCCGGGGATACAACTTACGGATTTAATACAAATATTCCAGTATCCAAAAGTGTTATCTATTCGGAAATGAGTAGTTTTATAAACAATAATGCTTACACATTGGCAGATGGATCAGGAATAGATACATTCGACTTTAGTGGATTTACATCTAATCAATTAATTGATTTAAGAGAAACGGAACTAAATTCAACTAAATTAAATTATTCAAATATCGGAGGAAAAATTGGCAACTTAATAATTGCTTCCGGAACAATTATTGAAAATGCCAAGGGTGGTTCAGGATCAGATTCAATAATAGGAAATAATGCAGACAATAAAATTTTTGGCAAGGCTGGAGATGACATTATTAATAGCGGTAAAGGCAACGATATTATTGACGGAGGATCTGGGATTGATATTGCAGTTTTCTCTTCAACAAAAAGTAATTATGAAATTTCGAAAATTAATGATAGTCAATATATGATTGTGGATAAAGAGGGTGATGATGGTTCTGATATTTTTGAAAATATAGAAATGCTTAGATTTAGTGACCAAGTTTTTGATATGGATTTGATGAACAACTTTATTACAGAAGATAATTTTACTAATAATGAATTTTTAATTTTTTCAGGAAGTGACGAAAATAATGTTCTCTTTGGGACAAAATATGGAGATCAAATTACTGGTCTAAAAGGCAATGATATTTTATATGGCAAAGAAGGAAAAGATGATATTTTTGGTGGTCAAGGCGAAGATAAATTATATGGAGGCTCAGGTAAAGACAAATTATATGGAGGATCTGGTTCTGACAGATTATATGGAAATTCAGGAAAGGATTATCTAAAAGGCGATTCTGGTAATGACAAATTATATGGAGGATCTGGTTCTGACAGATTATATGGAAATTCAGGAAAGGATTATCTAAAAGGCGATTCTGGTAATGACAAACTTTATGGAGGGTCCAGTTCTGACAAATTATATGGAGGATCAGGAAAAGATTATCTAAAAGGAGATTCTGGCAATGACAAAATTTATGGAGGGTCCAGTTCTGACAAATTATATGGAGGATCAGGAAAAGATTATCTAAAAGGAGATTCTGGTAATGACAAATTATATGGAGGATCAAGCAACGATACCTTAATTGGTGGAACTGGTAAAAATGATATTTATGGAGGAAGTGGAAAGGATATCTTCAAACTTACAAAAGGGAAAGGTTATGACAGAATAAGAGATTTTAAAAAAGGTGAGGATAAAATCTTCGTCAAAGGTTTTAAGAGTTTAAGAATTAAAGACGTTGGTAGAAATGCAAAAATTTATAATGGCAAAAAAGACTTATTAGCCATAATCTATAACGAAGATAATATAACTAAATCTGGTAATTATCTTGTTTAGTATTATTTAAATTAATTATCTACAACTAAAGACCGCTTGAGGTTAAGTTGAAAGAGAATATTTTTTTTGAGGAAAATTTTATTAGCTGAGAGTTACTTTTACTAAATTAAGAAGCGAAATTTAGCATGAGAAATAGATAGATATATTTTTTGCTGTTTTTAGAAAAAAAGTTTTAATAAATGAAAAACCAAAAAAGATAAACCTCAATTTGAAAGAATTTTATAATAGAAAATATTTTTGCAGAGGGACATTGAGGAAGTTTTGCATCGGCAAAATCTGTTAAGTGATTAAAGAAAATCAGAATGTTTTTATTGCGAATTTGTAACAAATCTCAAACTTTAATAGCTAATTTATTAAAGTGGTCTCAATTTTCATCAGAAGATGGTTTATATATCAAGCTATGTAGATGGTAAAAAGGGTGTCGATACGTTAAATGGGTTTTCAGATGATACCCTTAATTACTTTAAAGAAATTTTTGAGAAATATTCTACTTTAAGTGGATATGACGGATTTAGTGAAGACAAAAGTAACGGAAATTTCTGGGCAGATCTAGATATCTCATTAACTCCTAAAGATAGTGATAATTTTAGTTCCATTTTACTTTCTAGTTATTGGTTTGATGGGATAAACAATAACGAAAGCGTCTACGATCTTTATTCCTTAACTTTTGAATTAAATGAGGAAAATAAATTTAATCTCAGTGAGAAAAATTTATACGAGGATATCGGAAATTACGTAAATTATTATGATGGAACTTCTGCATTCTTTAATTTTTATTCAGATGAAGATATAAAATCACTAAACCTAGAAACTGGCGACTATAAAACAGAAAGCGTATTAACTAGTAATTTCGAGTTTTATCTTGGTGACGAAAATGACGCGCGTATAAGTGATTTTCAGCAAATGAGTAATTACGGCTTAATTGCAGGAATTAATGATCCAGAAGAAAGTTTAATTATTGTACAAAATATAGAAAACGAAAATCATTCAGTATTATTTGAGATTGAACATGATGAAAATAAAAATACTTATATTGATGATATTACTGAAAATAAAAATGGAACCATTAATGTTGTCGCTGGTAAAAGTCTTTGGAGCTATTCAGATGACTATAGTATCCAGGAAGCCGCAGAGAGTTATGAATTATATACCTACACCATAGATGGAACTTTAAATAAAATTGATCTTGGGACATATGACTCTTACTACAAACATAAAATAACCGATAATAGTTGGGAAACTCTTGAGAGAATTTATACTTCTTTTTTTCTATGGAATGATGATGATAATGATACTTGGCTAGTAAAGGAATATGTCTCTGAGAACCATAACTCAAATAAAGCATATAGTTATTATGAGGGGTACGTTTTAGATGATGATTTTAATATAAATAATGAAGCAAATTTAACTCTCCGCCTTGAAGAGAATTTAGCTTATGAAAATTACGTCAATATAAATTCAAGAGCGGATAATCAGGGTTTTACTTTTGGTTTTATCTTCTCTGAAACTCAATCTCAGCATGAGTACGTAATTGAAAAAAATGATCGAATTACACAAAAAATTCAGGAGGCAAATAAATGGGATAAGATTAATTACAGTTCTTATGAATGGTCTGAGGTTGATTATGATTCTTTCAATGAAGATGACACTGAAAATATAAATTGGAATAAAGTAGATTTATTAAATGTTCTTGAATCCGAGAATTTCAGATTTGATGCAATTGACTGGCAAGAAATTAGTGAAGATGGCGGAATAAATATAGAAAAAGCTTATGATTTAATTAATGACTTTGATTTTGATGAAGATAACGATTTAATAAACCTTGAATATCTTTCTTCAGTTAAAAATATAAAAGCGGGAGGTGGTAATGATTCTGTGACTGGTAATTCTTTGAATAATATTTTTTATGGTCAAGAAGGAAAAGATACGCTGAAGGGTGATGCTGGAGCAGATAAACTTTATGGAGGT
>QCSV01000025.1 GCA_003211415.1 Prochlorococcus sp. AG-670-M15
AGGATACTTTTTACTTAGATGAAAATCGACTTTTAAGGACCCATACTTCTCCTGTTCAGATAAGATACTTAGAGAAAAACCCTCCCCCAGTAAGGATCATTGCTCCAGGGAGAGTGTATAGGAGAGATGCTGTAGATGCTACTCATTCCCCTGTATTTAATCAGGTTGAGGTTTTATGTATCGATCAAGACATTAATTTTAGTCATTTAAGAGGAACAGTTCTTACATTTTTAAAGACCTTTTTTGGAGATATTCCTGTAAGATTTAGAGCTAGTTATTTCCCATTTACTGAACCTTCAGCAGAAGTAGATGTCGAGTGGAAAGGTAAATGGTTAGAAGTAATGGGCTGCGGAATGGTAGATCCAAAGGTCTTAGAAAAATTAGGAATAGATTCTGAGAAATGGACTGGTTTTGCAGCAGGATTAGGAGTTGAGAGATTTTGTATGGTGAGACATCAGATCGACGACATCAGAAAATTTTATACAAATGATATTAGATTCTTAGAACAGTTCTAATAGTAATTAAATCTTAAATTAGGATTGTCTAGCAAATTAGTTTAAGATAGTTCTAGTTTTAATTCTTTGATTGGTACGTAAAGCAGGACTAATCGTTAATGATGGAAAGGAACTAGCTGTTCAAACTGCAACTTCTGTTCAAAAAAAATTGGAAAAATCTAATTTTGAAGTTGTAAGAGTTAGTAGCTCCGGAGGGATGGTTGGTTTCGCAAATCCTGATCAACATGTTCGTCCTTTGGGATATACGAATTGTGTTCCCGAGGGGTTCGATTCATCAATGGAATTTGCAATAGTTCTTGGCGGAGATGGGACTGTGCTTTCTGCTGCAAGGCAAACGGCACCCGCTAAGATTCCAATTCTTACAATAAATACTGGTCATTTGGGATTTCTTGCGGAAGCTTATTTATCTAACCTAGATGAGGCTGTAGATAAAATAATTGCTGGAAATTGGGATATTGAAGAAAGAACTTGTTTTATCATAAGTGTAATGAGGAATGATCAGAGGAGATGGGAGTCTCTTTGCCTTAATGAGATGGCTCTTCATAGAGAACCTCTTACAAGCATGTGTCACTTTGAGATTTCTATAGGGCGACATGCTCCTGTGGATATTTCAGCTGATGGAGTAATTTTATCAACTCCAACAGGTTCTACTGCATATTCTCTGAGTGCTGGAGGACCAGTTATTACTCCTGATTGTCCAGTAGTACAATTAACTCCAATTGCTCCACATTCGTTGGCATCAAGGGCACTAGTTTTTAATGATTCAGAACCAGTAACTGTTTTTCCTGCAACTCCTGAAAGATTAGTAATGGTTGTAGATGGGAATGCTGGTTGTTATGTTTGGCCTGAAGATAGGGTTTTAATAAGAAAAAGTAAACACTCCGTGAAGTTTATTAGACTTGAAGATCATGAATTTTTCCAAGTTTTAAGAAATAAACTAGGTTGGGGGTTACCACATGTGGCTAAACCTAACAAATAACAATTATTTAAATTAATTTTTTCCCTTTTAGTAAAAAAACAGGGTTATTTGGTTCTAATCTTATTCCCTCAGCGATACTTAAGCTTTTATAGGTTTGAACTAAATTTAAATTTGTTTTGAAATTTTTATTTTCTAATTCCTCTTTTAATTCTTTAATAGTTTGAATGTCAATTATTGGGACAACTATAATATCTCCAATATTCATACCTGTAGCCAGTTTTTTAATAATTTGAAGTTTAGTCCTTAAATCACATCCTCCAATTATTAATCTATTAGGTATTTCAAAAGAACTTAAATTTCTCGTATTCAAGGTATTATTTATGTCTTCTTCAAAAATAAATTTTGGTTTAACGCTAAGCCTTTTTGAGTTTTCTAGTATTAATGACTTTGAACCAATCCTTTTATCGAAACAAAACAAATCTAAATCAGGCCTTAATTTTAATGCCTCTAAACCAATTGACCCACAACCTGCTCCTATATCCCAGATGGACCCATTTTTAGGGAGCTCTAGATCAGCTAAGATTTGAACGCGAACCTCCCTTTTAGTAAATAGATTTGGTCTATCATCAAAAGTTTTAAAAATATGGTCACTGATTGCGAAAAGAGGGAGTTTATCATTGGAGTAATTTTTCTTTGTTTTTGTAAGAACAACAATGTTCAAACTTGATATATCAGAGGGTAATGATTCTTTAAGATTTAATTTTCTTATATTTTCTTTGTCGAAGCCTATTTCTTCACAGAGCCAGAAATCATAGAAGTCAATCAGATTTAATTCTGATAAGTTTTCTTTGATTATTTCTAAACATTTATTATTTGAATCTGTAATAATAGTCAAAAATGAAGGCCTTGCTTTAAGAGCCTCAATTAACTTAGTAGAATCTCTGCCGTGAATACTTACATTAACAGTATCTTGCCACGGAATCTTTAACTTACTAAATGCTAATTGAATGCAAGTATTTGAAGGGTAAAAACTTAACTCATCTTTTGGAAAATTTTCTAGAAGTATTCTCCCAATACCAAACCAGAGAGGATCTCCTCTTGAAATTAAGATGACCTCATTTTTTTGATTTCGGAGCCAGTTAATTAGTTCATTATTACTTTTGCTTGCAAAAAATGATTTCTTTTTTTCTAAGTTATTTTGACTCCATGATTTAATTTTTTCAAAATATGAATTAGGAACTGCAATAGAAACTGTCTCAATAAATAGTTTTTGTAATTTGAGGGGTAAATCTTCAAATTTATAAGAATTAATCCCTATTACATGAATTTTTCTTTTTTTTTCAGTCATGAATATTTAATTAAAAGAAACTTATCTATTTGAATGTTTTATTAAATTATCTTATGATTGATCGAGCTTTCATAATAAATCAATTGTCTGAAAGGAGAAAGAGATTGCATGATTTATTGTTAACTCTAATTAATAAAGATAGTAACTTTGAGTTTATCGAAGAAGATTCTAGCGATTTAACATCTAGCTATTCTGAAAAAGATACTTTGAATTTATCTCGAGTTATAGAAAAAAATCGTAAAATAATCAAGAGATATCAAGCTATCGTGAGAACAGCGGTAACTCTTGACGCCCTGATGGATTCTGAAAATGAAGAAAATTACAAAATCAAATAAAAATATTTTTTTAAAAGGAATATTACCTTTACTTTTGCTAATATCATTTATCTTTAACCCATTAACAGTATCTGCAGAAGTTGCAGAAACAGAAATAAATGGGGAATTGATAAATGCTAGCAGTGAGTTTTTAAGGGACTTGGACTTTGAAACTTGGCAATTGGTAGCTTATAAATCCCCTCTTTTTGAAGATAAATTGATCTTGAGAGTAATAGGATACCCAGGCAATCTAAGGATTGATCATCCCACTGACTTGAGGGTTGAATCAGGGAGAAAAGAGTGGCTTTTAGATGATAAAACATTACTTAATGTGGAAATAGCAAATGATGGGAGACAGGCTGCGGCAGAATTCGATCTTGATGAATTGATTAAAAATTTAGATAAAAATAGACCATTAAGACTATCTTTGTCAGGAGTTTTTTCTGAGTTACCTGTTCCTCCCTTCGTTGTAAAAGAGTGGAGATCAATAAACTGAATTTGATTTTTGGAGATGTCTGAAAAAAATCTAAGCCATACAAAATGGATGAAAAGGGCAATTTCTTTGGCTTCTTTAGGCAAAAATACAACGAGTCCTAACCCTAGGGTGGGAGCAGTGATACTTGATAAGAATGGGAAGCTTATTTCAGAAGGGTTTCATTACAAGGCAGGCATGCCTCATGCTGAGGCAATGGCTTTTAATAATTTAAAAAAAGATGCAGAAGGTGGGACAATGTATGTAAATCTTGAACCTTGCTGCCACCAAGGCAAAACCCCGCCATGTGTAGAAAAAATAATAAACACAGGGATAAGAAAGGTCTACATATCCATTCAAGATTCAGATAAAAGAGTCTCTGGTAAGGGTATTAAAGAACTTAAAGAGGCGGGTATTCAAGTTCATTTAGGATTATGCGAAAAAGAGTCTCTAAAATTAAATAAGGCTTTTATACATAGGAATATTACTAAAAAGGCATTTGGCGTTCTTAAATGGGCAATGAGTATTGATGGCAGAATAGCCTTAAAAAATGGCAAAAGTAAATGGATTACTAATGAAAAATCAAGGACATTAGTTCATTCTTTTAGAGCAGAATTTGATGCAATTATTATTGGTGGAAACACCTTAAGAAAGGATAATCCAATTTTGACTTCTAGAGGTTCAAAAAATCCTGAGCCTTTGCGAGTTGTTTTCACAAAAAGTTTAGATCTCCCTTCAAAATCAAATCTTTGGGATTGTGATAAGGCAAAAACTATAGTTATTTATGATTCATCTACAGCTAATGAAAGCTACCTCACAAGGATCCCGGAATGTGTTGAAGTTGAAAAGGTTTCGTCAGATAATCCAGAATTAGTATCAGAATTATTAGCGAGAAGAGGCTGTAATAAAGTTTTATGGGAATGTGGTCCTAGATTGGCTACTGCCGCAATTAAATCTGGTTGTATTCAAGAATTGATTTCTTTTATCGCTCCCATAATTTTAGGAGGAGAAAATAGCATGAATCCTTTGGGAGATTTTGAATTTGGAGAAATGCATGAAATCATTAAATTAAGCGGTTCTCAGGTTAGTTTGATTGGTAATGATATTTGCCTTAAAAGTTCCTTAGAAAATTAATTATTGCTGATTAATAATAGTTCTCAATCTACCGTACGGTTCTTACCCAAAAAAAATAAAACGTATACGGAAACTTTTAGTTTAGTTTATAATAAGTTCAAATTTGCACACAATTATGCCAATAAGACAAGACGATAATCAGCCTAATAAAAGATTTGGAATCATAAATATCATCTTAATTGGAGTTGGGGCATTGCTTTTATTCAGTAGCCTTTTCCCAAATCAAAACATGCAAATACCGAGAGTTCCTTATTCTTTATTTATAGATCAGGTTAATGATGGAGAAGTAAAGAGAGCATATATTACACAGGAACAAATTAGATATGAATTAAATGGAGCGGAAGAAGGAGCCCCTTCTGTTCTAGCAACAACTCCTATTTTCGATATGGACCTACCTCAAAGGTTAGAGAGTAAAGGTGTAGAATTTGCTGCTGCTCCTCCAAAAAAACCTAATTTCTTTTCAACTATACTGAGTTGGGTTGTTCCACCTTTGATTTTTATACTTGTTTTGCAATTCTTTGCCAGAAGAAGTATGGGTGGAGGTGGAGCCCAAGGAGCACTAAGTTTTACAAAAAGTAAAGCAAAAGTTTATGTACCTGATGATGAATCAAAAGTAACATTTGCTGATGTAGCAGGTGTAGATGAAGCAAAAGATGAATTAACTGAAATAGTTGACTTTCTAAAAAAGCCCGAGAGATACACGGATATAGGAGCCAGAATTCCTAAGGGAGTACTTTTAGTGGGTCCTCCAGGAACAGGAAAAACACTTCTTTCCAAAGCAGTTGCTGGAGAGGCAGAAGTTCCTTTTTTTATTATCTCAGGTTCTGAATTTGTTGAACTTTTTGTAGGTGCAGGTGCGGCAAGAGTAAGAGATTTGTTTGAACAAGCTAAGAAAAAAGCTCCTTGTATTATTTTTATTGACGAATTGGACGCTATTGGGAAAAGCCGTTCAGGTTCTATGGGTGTAGTTGGTGGAAATGATGAAAGAGAACAAACTTTAAATCAGTTGCTTACCGAAATGGATGGATTTGCTTCGGCTGATAAACCAGTTATAGTTCTTGCCGCTACTAATCAACCAGAAGTGCTTGATGCAGCTCTATTAAGGCCTGGAAGATTCGATAGACAAGTTTTGGTTGATAGGCCTGACCTTTCTGGTAGAAAGACAATCCTTGATATTTATACTAAAAAAGTTAAATTAGCTGAATCAATAGACTTGGATTCCATTGCACAAGCAACAAGTGGTTTTGCTGGTGCTGATTTAGCGAATATGGTAAATGAAGCTGCATTACTCGCTGCCAGAGCTAAAAGAAAAAGTGTCGAACAGCAAGATTTGAGTGAAGCTATTGAAAGGGTAGTTGCTGGTCTTGAGAAAAAAAGTAGGGTTCTTCAGGATGATGAAAAGAAAGTTGTTGCTTATCATGAGGTTGGTCACGCCATTGTCGGTCACCTAATGCCTGGAGGATCAAAAGTTGCAAAAATCTCGATTGTCCCAAGAGGCATGAGTGCATTGGGATATACGCTACAACTCCCTACAGAAGAAAGATTTTTAAACTCTAAAGAGGAATTGAAAGGTCAAATTGCAACACTCTTAGGCGGAAGGTCTGCTGAAGAGGTTGTATTTGGGAAAATAACCACTGGAGCTTCTAATGATCTCCAGAGAGCAACAGATATAGCTGAACAAATGGTTGGAACTTTTGGAATGAGTGATATACTTGGTCCTCTTGCTTATGATAAACAAGGTGGAGGTCAATTTTTAGGTAATGGAAATAATCCAAGAAGGTCAGTAAGTGATGCTACTGCCCAAGCAATAGATAAAGAAGTAAGGGATCTCGTTGATGATGCTCATGAAACGGCATTAAATATTCTCAGAAATAACTTATCTTTGCTTGAATCAATTTCTCAAAAAATCCTTCAGGAGGAAGTTATTGAGGGAGAAGATCTAAAGAATTTACTTTCAGAAAGTAAAATGCCTGCGTTGTAGAATTTAGGTTTTACCAGAGAAATTGATGATAGAGCCCAATAAGCTAGAGAAAACAAGTTTTTTATCTTGCTTTGATATGACAACTAAAGAGGTTATTCATATTTTAGAGCTTGCTAAAAATCTAAAAAATAAAAATTTGACAATAAACAGGAATGGTAAAGTTTTAGGTTTAATTTTTGATAAGTCATCGACAAGAACTAGGGTCAGTTTTCAAGTTGCAATGTCAAGACTGGGAGGAACCACTATAGATCTTAATCCAAATACATCCCAAATCGGAAGGGGGGAGCCTATCAAAGATACCGCGAGAGTTTTAAGTAGGTATTGTGATGTTTTAGCAATAAGAACATTTAAACAATCAGTTTTAGAAGAATATGCAAAATGGGCAACAATTCCTGTTATTAATGCACTTACTGATTTTGAACATCCTTGCCAAGCGTTAGCAGATTTCTTTACAATAAAAGAAGAATTTGGAGAACTAAAAGGTAAGGTTATTTCATATATAGGTGATGGTAATAATGTTGCTAATTCTCTAATTATTTGCGGCGCACTACTAGAAGTAGAGATTAGAATCGCATGCCCAAAAGGTTATGAACCGAACTCTGTTTTAGTAAATAAAGCTATCGAAATTTCTGAAAATAAAAATTTTTTAAAAATTACAAATGACCCTCTAATCGGAATTTCAGGGGCAAATGTACTGTATACAGATGTTTGGTCATCTATGGGTGAAGAAAATCAAAAGGAAAAGAAAGATAATGATTTCAAGGGCTTTACGATAGATAGAGATTTAGTCAATAAAGCTGCTAAGGATGCAATAATTTTGCATTGTTTGCCAGCCTATAGAGATAAAGAGATTACTGATGAAGTAATTGAAAGCAAAAATAGTAGGATTTTTGAGCAAGCTGAAAATAGAATGCATGTCCAGCAAGCACTTTTATCATGCCTTCTTCCTTGAGTACTTGCATAATAATTAATAAATAGGTACAAATGTATTAGTCTGTATTTGTTTTATGAATGCTTCCCCAGAGAAAAATCTTACTGAAGCTCAGAATGAGTTATATCAATGGATAAAAAATTATTTAAAAGAATTTCAACATAGTCCATCAATTAGACAAATGATGCAAGCCATGAGATTAAAATCTCCTGCACCAATTCAAAGTCGTTTAAAACATTTACAGGAAAAAGGCTACCTAAAGTGGCAGGAAGGAAAAGCTAGAACACTGCAAATTGTAGATGAAATTGTTGAGGGTGTTCCTATTTTGGGTTCAGTAGCAGCAGGGGGGTTGATTGAAACTTACTCTGATATTCAGGAGAATTTAGATATATCAGATGTTTTTAAGAAGAAGAATGTTTTTGCATTAACAGTAAATGGAGATTCAATGATTGATGCTTGTATTGCTGATGGAGATATGGTTTTGATGGAGTCAATTACTGATTCTTATGCTTTGAAAAATGGGACAATAGTAAGTGCTCTAGTTCCTGGGTTAGGAACGACCTTAAAATATTTTGTTAAAAGGGGCGATAAAATTTTTCTTGAGGCTGCTAATCCTAATTATGACCCTATTGAATTAAATAAAGAAAATGTTGTTTTTCAGGGAAAGCTTTTAGCTGTTTGGAGGAGAGTTTGAGTCTAATAAAAACTAAATTTTAAATTAACTGCAAAATCTTGAAAATTTAAGATTTTTTATAAATTATTCTTGAACCACTCTATAGTTTTTATTAGACCATCTTTAAGTGGTATTTGAGGCTCCCAGTTTAGAATCTCCTTTGCAAGTTTAATTGATGGTCTTCTTTGCCTGGGGTCGTCTTGAGGTAAATCTTTGTAAATTATTTCAAGTTTGGGGTTAATTAAATCTTTAATTAACAAAGCAAGTTCTTTAATTGTGTATTCTGTTGGGTTTCCTATGTTCATAGGGTTTCCAAAGTCGCTTTCCATAAGTAAATTCATACCATTAATAAGATCGTCTACGTAGCAGAATGATCTTGTTTGAGATCCATCACCATAAATTGTTAATTTCTCATTTTTTAATGCTTGTACAATAAAGTTACTTATAACTCTTCCATCATCCGATCTCATGTTGGGCCCATAGGTATTGAAGATCCTCATAATTCTTACATCAACTTCATGAATTCTTTGATAATCAGAACAAAGAGTTTCCGCTATCCTTTTACCCTCATCATAGCAACTTCTTATTCCTGTAGTATTTACTGATCCTCTATATGATTCTTTTTGGGGACTGACTTCAGGATCACCATATACTTCACTTGTACTGGCTAATAGTAATTTTGCTCCTAATCTTTTTGCCAACCCCAACATGTTGTATGTCCCCATAAAACTGGTTTTTGTTGTTTTAATGGGATTGTATTGATAGTGAACTGGCGATGCTGGACATGCTAAATGCCAAATTTTATCAACCTCTACATGTATTGGCTCAGTGACATCATGTCTAATTAATTCAAAATTTGGATTTTTTATTAATTCATTAATATTCTTTTTTGTTCCAGTAAAAAAATTATCTAGACATAAAACTTGCTCTCCATTTTTTATTAATTGTCTCGATAAATGGGATCCAAGAAATCCACTCCCTCCAGTAATTAAATTTATTTTTGATTTCTTCACTTAATTAATATCAATAATTAATAATCCTACATAAAATAGAGTTTATAAGAAAAGATATTCATAATTTATTGTATTTATTTTGAGAAAGGACAAGTTTTTAGAATGAACAATTTTTTACAAATTAATTTTTAGTAACTATAAAAATTAAGATAAAATTTAATAAAAGGTTTCTTAATGATGGGTATTGATTTTTAAAAAAAAAGCTATTTTTTCTTTAAATACACTACTTTATAGTATTATCAAACCCAGAGAACTTATTTGCAAAAAAGATTTAAAGACTCTTATGAAAAATAAGTCAATTAGAAATATTTGTTGCATAGGAGCAGGCTATGTTGGTGGCCCCTCAATGGCTGTAATTGCCTTAAATTGTCCTGAATTAATTGTTAATGTTGTTGATATTAATCTTCAAAAAATTGATGCTTGGAACTCTGATGACTTAACTAAATTACCAGTTTTTGAACCAGGACTAGATAAAGTTGTTGAAAAATGCAGAGGTAAAAATTTATTTTTCTCTACAGAATTAGAGAATAATATAAGTAAAGCAGATATAATTTTTATTTCTGTTAATACTCCTACAAAAACAATTGGTTTAGGAAAGGGTTATGCAAGCGATTTGAAATGGATAGAATCTTCAGCAAGACAAATTGCCAAATTCTCTAGAAATCATACTGTCGTTGTTGAGAAAAGTACTTTACCTGTTAGGACTGCTAAAACTATACAAGATATCTTAGAGTCATCAGAAGATACTTCTGATTTCGGTACTAAGAAAGAACCAAAAAGTTTTTCTATAGTATCTAACCCTGAATTCCTTGCTGAGGGTTCTGCGATTAATGATCTTCAGAGTCCAGATAGAGTTTTAATTGGAGGTGAAGATGAAGAATCTATTGAAAAAGTAATTAGCATTTATAAAAACTGGGTTGATCCTAAAAAAATAATAACAACTAATTTATGGAGTTCTGAACTCTCAAAGTTAGTTGCTAACGCATTTTTAGCACAGAGAATATCATCAGTTAACTCTATCTCCGCATTATGTGAATTGACTGGGGCTAATATAAAGGAAGTTACATTGGCAATTGGCAAGGATAAAAGAATAGGAGATCAATTCCTTAAACCTGGACCTGGTTTTGGGGGGAGTTGTTTTAAAAAAGATATTTTAAATTTAGTTTATTTATGCCAATTTTATGGCCTCTATAAAGTTGCAGATTATTGGGAAAACATAGTAAAAATCAATTCTTGGCAGCAAGAAAGAATTTCCTCAATAGTAATAAAAAATTTATTTGGGACACTCTCTAATAAGAAACTAGCAATTCTGGGTTTTTCATTCAAGGCAAATACCAACGATACTAGAGAATCCCCAAGTATTGCCATATCAAAAAACTTATTAAAGGAGGGGTCTCGACTAAACTTTTATGATCCAAAAGTTAATAAAGAACAGATTTTAAAAGAGTTCCAGGAAAATGAATATGAAAAAAATTTAACTGTATGTGAAACAGCTATTGATGCCGCTAAAGGAACTGATGCAATAATTGTTCTTACAGAATGGGAACAATTTCATAATTTAAATTGGGAATCGATCTTTCAAGTTATGAGAAAACCTTCTTGGGTTTTTGATTCTAGGAATTATCTTGATGCAAATCTGTTGAGAAATATTGGCTTTAAAGTTTGGACTTTAGGTCAATCTTAATTAAATAAAAAACTAATAATGAAATCAACCCTTTTAAAAATAAAAAAAACCCTTACAAAAAGATTAAATTAGAACTTGTTGATATTTATACTTTGTTTTAATCAGATAGTATTAAACTTTATGGTCCCACCTTTAAAAAGGTAATCATTTTTCATGAAAATATTAACTCTTATATAATATCCATTTTTATTATAGTTTTGATTGATTGTAGTAAAGATGGCAGGTTCAGTTATTCGAGTAAAGTTAGATTTGGGATATTAAAGATTTTAACTTGATTTATTAAAAATATTCAATGTTATTAATTTCTATAGCGAAGAATCCTTCTTCTTGAATCCCTTAAATATATTTCGACAAATATCATATTTAAATTTGAATCAAGATATTTTCTAGAAAAAATACTCAACTTAAACTCAACTTTTTTTCTTGCTTCCACACTCCAGCCATGATCAACTTGACTTTTTAAGAAGGTGCGGAATTGCTTTAGAACAGTTCCAGAAAGCATGCTACAACTTGTAAATCTCCAGCTGCATTTTAAGGTGCAGATTTCAATAATTAAACTCTATAAAGTACTATAGGAATTACGGACGTTACGATAGAAATCTTTAAATTGATTGATATAACTAACGTTACTATATTTGGGGCCATAGCTCAGCTGGTAGAGCACCTGCATGGCATGCAGGGGGTCAGCGGTTCGAGTCCGCTTGGCTCCATCAGGACTTTAAGTAGTTATAGCAATAAAGTTGAACAATAGTTTATATTAGTTCAATTTTGGAAAATAGTGGATAATTATTGATTCCTTTCGACCAGCTCAGTGACTAGAAAGTCTTGTAAATATGGTTGGGATATGTTAACTGTAATCCTTGCAGGTTATGCAAAAGCTTATAATCGTATATTAGGATAATTTAATCAAACTATAAATTTACTCAACCTTTATCATTTACGATTAATAAATTATTTTGATATTGGTATTTTTTAATCGTATGTCTAATAAGAAAGCTCAAATTCAAATAGAAAATTTAAATAAAGTTCCTCTACCTTTAAAAAAATTTGAGAGCAATGTATACTCACAATTTGGTCAAGATGGAGTATTGAAAAACATATTGTCTAAATTGGGACCTCTAGAAGAAATTACATGTTTAGAAGTTGGAGGTTGGGACGGTGTATATCTTTCCAACATTTGTAACTTAGCTAGAAACTTCAATTCAAATTGTATATTTGTAGAGTCCAATAAAAAAAAATATAAAGAAATTTTAGACAATCATAAATTCAAAATTTCTCAAAAAAAAGTTTTTGCATTCAACTCTTTATTGGATTCAAAAAAGGATACTGTTAGTACTTTTTTAAATAAAGCAGGTTTCAATCATTTAGATTTTCTATCAATTGATGTAGACGGAATGGATTACTTTATTTTGAGAGATCTTGATATATCTCCTAAGGTAATATTAATCGAATTTAATATCACATTCCATCCAGATGTAAATTTTATTCAACCAGAAGATCCAAATGTTAATATTGGATCCTCATCAACTGCAATAGCTAAATTAGCCGAAAAAAAAGGATATTCCATTGTTCACTATTTTAAATGCGATCTTCTTTTAGTTAAAGATGAATTAATTGACTCTTTAAATCTTGAAAAGATTCCTTATCAAAATATAAAATCTAAGAATTTCTCTTATATTGGTTTTGGTTATAATGCTGAGATGTTTTCAATTGGCCATGGCCCCTATTCTGGTCCAGTTTGTCCTTGGGAAGGAAGTATTAAAATTTCACCAAAAAGATTTCAAGTTTTACCAAATTTCTTGAGATATTTTAATGATTCATCTAGTCCGATTTTATTTTTGATTTTAAAAATAGTAATTAGATCAATATACCTTTCAGGTTTAAGAAAGACTTTTTATTTAGTTTCAAACAAAATTAAACGCCTTATAATGAAGAAATAATTTACTTATATACAATTTGGTGCATATCTTGAATATACAAAGTAAAAAATATTTATAATTTTTTGATTATTTTAAAATAAACTATTTTTAAATATTCGAATCTATAAAATAAATTTTAAAAAGACTTGTATAAAATATCCCATATTTAATTATAGTTGCATTATTTTTTCAAAGAGTTTTTAGAACTATTTGTCCCACCATATTCTAGGCATAATGATTTCTTTTTTATTTTTGACATTTTTCTTGTCTAAAACATGAGGCAAGATAATCTCTTTGTTATTAGCATGCTTTTTAAGAAGATCATTTCTGATAAAAGTTACTTCCATCATTTTAGGAACAGCAATTCCATCAAGCTCTATTAAGCAAGCATCATTATTTGGATGTACGTGGCAGATAGAGAAATATTTGTATATCTTCTCAAAAATCGAAGAAATCATTTTAAGAAAATCTTTTTTAAAAATATGGTCTACGAAGTGAAACTCAATAATAATTATTGAAAATGATGCTAAGGTTTTTGCGTCTTCATAAATTAAAACATCATATTCGGCTCCTTCAATATCCATTTGTAGTATTTTACCAATTTCATTGAACCCTGTAGTATCTTCAAGCCAATGAGATAAAGTAATAAATTTACTATCTGTTGAGGTACCTAAGTATTTAGAAAGGAAATGAAAATTGAGATCTGATAAAGGAGGTTTATCTACTGAGGCATCTACCATAAATGATTGAATATTATAGTTTTCTGACAACTCTTTTTCGAAAAAGGAGGTTTGAGAAACTCCTGGGCTAAAGCAATAAGAAATATCATTCAGGATATCAGGTAAAAGATAACCTCCATCCCCATCTCCACCTATTCTTATTAATTCACAAGAAATGTACTTTTCTCTAAACCTTGAAATGAAATTTTCTATTTCAACTCTTGATTCTTTTATACTTTCCATCCAAATATGATTTTTAAAAGCCTCAAATTGTATTTTTTCTTTGATTTTATATATATTTTCCTTTTTGAATATCATCGTTTTCATCCCAAATCTAGCTTTTTAATATTAAACACTATTCTTAAATTTTATTAATCTTTTTTAAAGAATTCTAAAATTTGAAATATATTTTTCTAAATAAAAGTAATGATATCTTGATGAAGAATATTAAATATTAGCTGCAACTTAGTAGTTATTTAGAGATAAAAAGGGCGATATTTAAAATTAATAATGAAAGATAAAAAGTGGTTAAACTCGAACTAAATTAATTCAAATAGCTAAAAACATAATTATGGCCTAAACAGTATTTTTAATAACATAAAGGGGTATTGGTTTAAAATCCTAAGAGGTACTTTTTTTATAACTAATAGTAGGAAATTGTAGATAATCTCAAGTTTTTAATAACCAAAATGATATAAAGTTAATTGTTAATAATATATTGGAATTTGAAAATGAGCCTAGAATTAATCAAAAAATTAAGAGGAAATGGTTGCGGAAATTGGTGGAAAGGCTCAAGTTTAATTGCTATTTAAAGAGAAAAGGGGGAAAGATGTATAAATCAAATCTAAAAAAAAATTTGAAATTAGTAGGCATAGAAAATATAAATAATTTTTAATAAAACAAGAAAATTTAATATATACCACAAAATATATAATATTTAATTGAAAAGGATTAAAAAGAATAATTACAAATATTAGTTTATGAAATATAATATAATTTTGGATACCATAATCAATGAATTTAAAAACTTTATAGTTAACATAGAAAACCTAAATTAATTTATTAAGAAAAATATCGATGGAAAAATATTACGAAATAGTAATAGTTGGTGCAGGACCAAATGCTATTAATGCTTACTATAAGCTAAAAGAATTTAATAAAAGTGCAAAAATTGTGATTTTTGATAAGGGTAATTCATTAAATAATCTTAGAAACTTACCTGAAGTGAGATGGCATTCAACAATGAAAGAATTGAAACTTGAAAGCTCAATTAATGCCCAAATTGATGATTCATATATCCCAATGAGTAGTGAATTAATAAGATATTATGAGGAATTTATTAAGGAACATCAAATAATGATTAATGAATTTCAAGAGGTAAAAAATATAATTGCACAAAATAAAGAAAACTATAATTACAAAATTGAAGTAAAAGATATTAAGAAGCAATCAAATCATTTTGTTTTCTCCAAAAACATCTTGATATGTACTGGGATTTATGAAAACAAAAGGAAGTTAGATATTAATACTGCTTTCGATTTTTGTTCTTATGAAAGTAACTTAAGTCATAGAAATAAAAACTTAGTATTAGTTGGTGGTGGAGGTTCTGCTATAGATTTTATATTAAATTTACTTCCGCATAATAAAATTACTTGGATAATTAAAAGAGATACTTGGAAAAACATAAGGCCAAATCTAGAAAAAACTTTTAAAAAGACTTTAGAGGAATTCTCATCAAACTTAAAAGTAGAATTTAATACAGAAATCAAACAAATTAATAATGATAGAAGTATCATTTTATCTAATAAAAAAAGAATCCTAAATATAGATAAAATTCATATACTAATTGGTCACAACTCTAAATCAGAATTACTTAAAAAAATAGAGGCTGAATTTAATAATGAATGTCTTAACTTAGATAAGAATTTCCAAACTAGTCTTAAAGGAATATATGCATTTGGTTCTATTATGAGTAAATGGGATTTAGAAAATAATAAGCCCTTAGACTTCTTTGTTGAGAATGGGCATCCTCAAGAACTAAAAAAAATAATAAGAGATATTAATAAACAGAAAATTCTCGATTTCATGCCAAATGCATACATAAACCCCAAGGTTGATTTACAAAAAAAATTAAAACCTTCATTAAAGATAAGAATATCTACAAAGGCAAAACACTTTATTAAAAAATTATTAGGCTTGAAAAGTTAAATGAAAAAAACATTTTTAGAAATTGATAAGATTATGGTAATATCTCATCCGGATGATGAGATATTTTGGGGATATGAATCTCTAATCAAGGAAACTGGATGGAAAATTATTTGTATAACTAATGGTAATAATAGTTTAAGAAGAAAAAGTTTTATAAAGGTTATGGAAGCTTTAAATGCTCAATATGAAATATGGAATCATACTGATAGTTATAGGTTCCCTTTCTCGGAAGAAGAAAAAAAAGAAATATCCATCAAATTAAATGATCAGATAAATCATCCTAATATAAAAAAAGTAGTAACCCACAATCCTAATGGTGAATATGGACACATAACTCATATTCAATTATCGAAAATAGTAACAAATACAATTTCAAATAAGGAATTACTATATTTTTTCTTTTTCGAAAAAGATAAAAAACCCAAGTTCGATCTAAGGAAAATTAAGCTTATATCAATATACTTCCCTCATTTCAACAAAGAAAAATATCGCTTACTTTACAATAAGTTTTTTATAGGTGAAAGAAAAAATAATATATTTTTTGCAGATTTAATTAGAATACAATTTTTTAAAAGAAAACTTTATTCAATTTTAATTAAATTAATAACAAAATTTAAAGAATTATTATTTAGGGAATTAGATCCTAGAGATTATCAACATTACTTAGCTGCTGAATGTTTCACAATTGTTAAAGCTAATTTATATAAAAATGAAGAATCATTATTGAAGGAAATATATGCAAATAGTTATCTTCCACGAAATGCAACTGAAGTTTACCTTAATAAAAAAAATGTTTATGATCAATATATAGATCGAAAATTTCTT
>QCSV01000026.1 GCA_003211415.1 Prochlorococcus sp. AG-670-M15
CTATCTCCAACTCCTGAAATTTTTGATAATGAAGGTAAAAATAAAGTTGCTGTACATGAAATAATCCACATAATCGCCCCATAGTTTAACGCTGAAATCCTGTTCAATTTATTTGATACTCTTGTCCATATTTGTAAACCCACTAAAGCGCTAATTTGGAAAGGTATCGGGATCCACTTTGCAATATACGTTGGTACATTCAGTACATCCTCGACATAGATTAGCGCTACAGTTTGCATTAATTGTAAGGCGCACCAGAGAAGAATATAGAGCGTAATAACTTTTAGAAATTTTTTATTTCTGAAGATCCTTTTGAATTGAAGTGTTATAGCTTCAACTTTTCCTGAAGGCCTTCTTGCTTTTTTTGCAAATGGAGCTAATCCCCAACAAGAAATTAATGTTGCAGCAACTGCAATACATCCGCTTATTTTACCCATTAGAAAATATTCATTATTTGCAGATCCTTCGGAACCTAATACAACTCCAGCAATTATTAAACCAGAAAGTCCTGCGATTATTGAGCCAGTAAATCTAGATGCGTTTAGTCTTGTTCTTATTGCTGTTTTTTCAGAAATTTCAGTAGATAGAGCTGCAAAAGGAAGATTAATACTTGTATAAGCAGTCATTACGATTATAGAAATTATGGCATAGTAAATAGTCTTGGTTAGCACTGAACCAGTGGGTGTCCACCATATCGCAGCTAAAGAGAAACCAAGAGGAACAGATGCTGCTATCATCCAAGGGATTCTAGGCCCCCATCTTGATTTAGTACGATCACTTAACCATCCAATTAAGGGATCATTTACTGCATCCCATATCTTTATTAACATTAATAATGATCCTGCAATTATTACTGGTAAACCAGCAGAAATAAAGAATTTGAAAAGAAAAAAACCAAATTGTGTCGCGACTAAACCTGTGCCTGCATCTCCTAGCCCATAAGAGAACATTAATCTTATGGTTGATCTAGAAATATTTTTTGTCGAGTGTGAATTTTCCAATCTTTTTACTTTGTTTATTGTTTGATAATGTATTATTGCAATGGTAATTCTATTACTTAATGCGGGCGTGGTTTAGTGGTAAAACCTCAGCCTTCCAAGCTGAAGATGCGGGTTCGATTCCCGCCGCCCGCTTTTAGAATAAATTATTTTTTGCCCCAAATACTTCTTCTGAAATGATTAGTAAAGAGCTTCTACTCTTTATTGAAACAGATTTTTCATTAATAGTTAAGGGTTCAAAAATCTCAGACATGCTAGTGTCAACAACTTTTAACCAATTATATTTACATTTCGGCAAGGGGAAATCGATACTTTTTGAATATGCATTTAAACCTATCCAGACCAGCGGATTAATATTGTCTTTGTTAATGCTAAATGCAACTGTGTGAGACCAACTACTCCAATCGGGGCTATCTAACTTTGTTCCATGCCAATGATATGTTGGAATATTTTCATTGGTTTGATTATTTGGGAAGAATGATGGATTGAAAATGTTTATTAGTTTTTTTCGGATTTTTATGACGTATTTAAAATATTCTAATAATTCCAAATCTTGTTGACCATGTTCCCAATTCATCCATCCCAATAAATTATTTTGGCACCAAGAATTATTG
This sequence comes from Prochlorococcus sp. AG-670-M15, assembly GCA_003211415.1. Classification (GTDB taxonomy): domain Bacteria; phylum Cyanobacteriota; class Cyanobacteriia; order PCC-6307; family Cyanobiaceae; genus Prochlorococcus_A. Next base: position 1,613 of record QCSV01000026.1, read on the forward strand.
TTCCCGCCTTGCGATCTTCCTATCTCATCACCCATAAGTATCATTGGAACACCTTTAGAGATAAGTAAACTAAGAATAAGATTTTTTTGTTGTCTTTTTCTTAAATCATTGATTAATAAGTTCGTAGTTGGTCCCTCAGTACCATGATTCCAAGAATTGTTATGGTTATCTCCATCTCTATTTTGTTCTCTATTGGCAAAATTATGTTTTCTATTGAAAGTTACTAAGTCTTTTAAAGTGAATCCATCATGTGAAGTAATAAAATTTATCGACTTTGGAAAAATATTATCTTCTTTATAAATAGATGGTGTCCCTTTTATTTTATCGCTCATATTCCAAGCTGTATCTTTATCCCCCTTCCAAAATCTCCTTAAGTCATCTCTAAAATGACCATTCCAAGTGAAAGTATTCTTAGATGGGAAATCACCTAATTTATATAGACCGCCACAATCCCATGGCTCACTTATGAACTTGATATCGATAAGTTCTGGTTCACATTCTATATCTTCAAAAATTGGAGGATTATCAAGCGGTGAAAGATTTTCTCCTCTTGATAGGGCAATTCCTAAATCAAATCTAAAACCATCAACTCCTAATTCACTCGCCCAACATTTTAATGATTCAATTATCAGTTTTCTAACTAATCCTCTGTTTGCTGCAATAGTATTACCACATCCTGAAACGTCCTGATAATTTTTATCTTTTCCAATAAAGTAATAAAGATTTTCATCTATACCTTTCCAAGATATTGCTGGCCCTTTTGAATCACCTTCGGAAGTGTGATTGTATACAACATCTAAGATGACTTCAATGTCTGCTTTATGACATTCCTCTACAAATCTTCTAAATTCCTCTCTATTGTTTTCGGCGGATTCATTCGAAAGATATTCAAAATGTGGAGTAAACCAATTAATTGGACTATATCCCCAAAAATTTTTTAGACCATTTGGGGCATCAGTAGGATCAAAACAAAAAATTGGAAGTAATTCAATTGTTGTAATACCCAGTTCTTTGAGATAGGGAATTTTTTTTAAAAATTTCTTAAAACAACTTTCATCTTTATCTGTTGATTCAGTGAAAGCTTTGATATGGAGTTCATAAATAATTGTTTCTTCCCAAGAATGTTTCGGTCTTGGATAATCCTTAAAATTAAATAATTTTCTATCGCAAACAACGCTTTTAAGACAAGAATTAGTATTTTCTTGCTTTTTTAATGCATTTTCTCTTTTATAACTTCCCCATCCGGTAATACCCCTTGAACATGGATCAAGTAATACTTTTTTTTCATAGTTATTATTAATTTCATTATTTTTTTGTTTTACTCTAAAAGCATAAATACAACCTTCATCTAGATTTTTTATTTCCGCATGCCAGTAAGGACCTTTATTATGAGTCTGATCTAATTTGAATATGCTTTTTGGGGAAATAGAGTCCTCTTTCTCAAACAATAAGATTTCTACATATTCTGCATTTGTGGCTACTAAGGAAAAATTAATCCCTTGTGAAGTTAGAGAACTCCCTAAAGGAAATGGTTTACCTTTATTGAGATGAATCACTTTCTCTTTATCATTGATTAGTTAAATATTGAGATAATTTATTTAAATTACTGATATTTGAATAATAGATGCAAAATTAAAAAAAAAAACTCAAATTTAAGGCTTCACTAATCAACTTTGTTAGATCTTCGTGTGTATTAATTTTCTAATTAATTACAATTTCTTCATCCATCTGCTCAGTGCATAAAACGATTTATAGAGAAAGTTTATTACTGAGAAAACCAGATATTTCTTGATTTCAAAATACAAATTGTGTTTTTTCATGTGATGAGAAGGAAATATATCTGAAAATTAATAAAACATAATAAATAGCTCAAATTCTTAAATTCATCCCCCCTTTGACATTTTCCCCCTTTGCTAAATGTAGTTAGATTGTTAATGCTAAATCCAGTGCTACCAATACTTTTTGCTGTTCTCTAAATGAAGAGGTTATTTTTTATAAATGAAAAAGTGCGGCTATAAGAAATAAATAATGTTGCTAAAAATGTCCCTAAAATTTGTATAAAGCTTTGCGCTGCCGGCATTTTCGGTTGCCGTATTTGTATTTGCTCCATATGATGTGAAAGTTCGAGGTTTAAACTCGATTTAAATCTTTTTTTTAACCCCTAGCTTTAATTTAAATTTCGATGAACAAAGCTGATTTAGTAAATCTTGTTGCAGCTCGTACAGAGCTCACAAAAACGGATGTTTCTTTAGTTGTTGATGCAGCTATTGAAACTATTGTTGATTCAGTAGTGGAAGGCAAAAAAGTCTCTTTACTAGGATTTGGTTCTTTTGAACCAAGAGATCGTTCTGCAAGACAGGGATTAAACCCTAAGACAGGCGAAAAAATAGCAATACCCGCTAAAAGAGTTCCAACATTCTCTGCAGGTAAACTTTTTAAGGATAGAGTTCAAGGGTAATTTTTTTAATCTATTTCTTCCTTTAATAGCAAGATGCTCTTTTAGGGCATCTTTTTTTTTAAAATCGCAAAAAGATGCAATTAGCTCAATCCCCAACACTCTTAACGAGGTAACCAAAATTTTGAAATCTTAAGAAGTAATGAAATGTTTGGCTATTTTATTCCTGAAATTTTTGTTTTTATCTAATTTTGTTATGGCTGAAACAATACCAACAAAATCTAAGATTTTAAAACAATCACTAGATTGTTTTAAAGATTCTCGAACCCAAATATGTAAAGAATTAGTCTCTGAAATAGAAAAACTTCAATTAGTAGTATTTGACCAAAATAGATTCAAATGTCAATCAAGTTTATTGGGGCTGCAAACGGAAATTATTGAAGCTTATTTTTTTAATAATTTCTCGAATGAGAGAATTTCATTAATGATCCCATATGTGATTAAAAATTGTTAATTATTAAAATAATTTATTTTTTTGGAATATTATAAAATTGTTATTTTATTTGTAATGGTAAAAGGTTTTTCTGATAATGAAGTTAAGAATAATATTCAAAAAACTCAAATAAAAGAAAAAAAAGGCTTAGCTGGTTTTCTTAAAGGTAAGAAATTTACTTACACTTTGCCAGGCAAAAAACAAATAAATATTTTTGGATCAATAGTAATAGGCTTAAATATCATTTTAGTATTGCTAGTCATCCTGTATTTAAAGAATCAAGAATTCCATGACTTTGTATTTAATTTTGGACGTTAGCAATATTTTTAGATCGAAAGATTTTATTAGATGATATATTTAAATTTTAGAATAACTTATGAAGGTAGTTAATTTAGTTTCTCAAGTATTTTTTTTGTTGATAACTGTTCTATTTTTGATATATTTTCTAACAGGTTATGATTCCGCTTTTGAGGCAGACCAAAATTGTCATTCATATCTTTCAAATTACGATAACCCATCTGGAAATTATGGTTGTGATCATGATACTGAGACACATCAGTGGATACTTTACGAGTCCAATCAAAGTAAAGAACCAGCAAAAATTATTAAGAAATTTAGGTACAAGTTTTTATAAATTAATTTTCTTATAAAAAAACTTTGCAGATAGAATAGAAACAATTGCTGTAACTGTGAAAGTAAGATATTGATATATGCTTCCTTCTAAGTAGATTTTATTTTTATATAGAGGAAAATCGACTAAAGATCCTATAGTACCCCAAATAATTACCCATAAAGATACATATAGGAATACTTTTATTGGATTAGATTTTTTTGCTTCCATTTTTAATTAATACCAAAAATTGAAGAAGTAACAGGTCTACCGCTAAAAACTAACTCGGTTAATATGAGCATTAAGAATCCGATCATTGCTGCTCTACCATTTACAAGTTCAGCACTGCTATTAAATCCAAAAACATTCTTTACTTCATCTCCCTGATTGTCTACCCATTTTGAGTATTCATTATCAGTAGATGATGTATTGGTAAAATCATCATTTTGATTTTCTATTGGAGAGCCGTTTTCTTGCATAAAGTTTTTATGATTTATTCTAGTAACTTTAAAACTAATTTATTATTAAATTAAAGTTGAAATTATAAAAAAAATTAAGACAAAAATTATTATCCATAAAAATTGTAATCTCAAAATTAATTGACAGATTAAATTAATTTTCTCTCCAGTGCAATTATCGCCATTCGCATTAATCGTGGGCTTTTTAATAATCTCTTTTTTATATTTACTTTTTCCACCCAATGTTATTCCAGAAATATAAGCAAATATAGCCTCTGAAATCCCAGCATTAGGTGAATCATATTTTTTACCATCAAGATAGCTTTTTTTTATTATTGATCCATACTCATTAATTTTGGGACTAACTAAAGGTAATGTAATTAAAACTAATCTTGAAGGAACAAACGTAAAAATATCTTCGATTTTTGCACTGAAAAAACCTAAATATCTAAAATAATCATATTTGTAACCTATCATTGAATCTAAAGTACTTATGGCTTTATAAGATAAACCAAGTGATAAAGGCCCTGGCAGAAAAATTGAAAATTTCATAAAAAAAATTCCAACAAAAAATCCAAAATAGTGGCCCAAATATTCCATCAACAGAATTTTCGGTAAGACTCTCTGTACTTGATCTCAAAAGATGTTCTAAAGAAGATGAACTTACATCCCTACTTACGATCCTTTGTACCTTCTCTTGGATTATTCTCTTATTTTGGTCATTAATTTCTTCGCGTTCTATTAGCTCTGCAATCTCTTTCACACTTGAAATAAGTCCCTTAGTCGCAATACAACTTGAAAGTCCAAAAAAAATTAGCAATCCACCAAAAAAATTATTTTTTGATTGCACATAACTGAGTTCTATCAATTTACCTAAACCAAAACTCATTCCAATGGTTGATAAGGCTAGTATTAAACCTCCCCAAAACAATATATTTTTATTTTCCCCAAAATTATTTATGAGGTAATCAGATATTTTTTTTATGTAAAAGCCAATTACTTGAACAGGGTGAATTAAGAATCTTGGGTCGCCGATCAATAAATCAAAACCAATCGATCCAAGGAATATTAAAAATATATTTATTTCAGCCAACTGAACATCGAGCGCAAACCTTTACCTACTTTCTCAATTTCATGTTTTGAGTTCTCTTCTCTTAATTTTGTCATTAAGGGTTTGTTTTTATCGCATTCTTCCACAAAATTCTTGGCGAAAGTTCCATCTTGAATATCTTTTAGAATTTTCTGCATTTCTTTCTTTGTATCACTATTGATAAGTCTTTTACCACTTACATAATCTCCATATTCTGCAGTATTTGAAATGGAATCTCTCATTTGAGATAAGCCGCCCTTCACCATTAAATCAACAATAAGTTTAACTTCATGTAAGCATTCGAAGTAAGCAAGTTCGGGTTGATAACCTGCCTCTACAAGAGTTTCGAATCCTGACTTGACCAATTCTGATAATCCTCCGCACAAAACTGCTTGTTCGCCAAATAAATCAGTTTCTGTTTCTTCTTTAAAGTTTGTTTCAAGAATCCCAGCTCTCGTTCCTCCAATCCCTTTAGCGTAAGCCATTGCCAATGATCTTGCACTTCCGGAAGAATCCTGCTCAACTGCAAACAGTGCTGGGACTCCTTGACCGTTCTGATATTCCCAACGGACAGTGTGTCCAGGTCCTTTTGGGGCAATCATTACAACATCAACAAAACTAGGAGGTTTGATAAGTTCGAATCTTATATTGAAGCCATGAGCAAAACTTAGTATCTTTCCTTCTTTTAAGTTTGGTTCTATTTCCTTAAGGTAAACATCTTTCTGAAACTCATCGGGGAGGAGAATCATGATCCAGTCTGCTTTTTCGCAAGCTTCAGAAACGCTAAAGACTTGTAGACCATCGCTAATGGCTTTGCTTTCAGACTTACTTCCTTTATATAATCCAACAATTACATCCATACCGCTATCTTTAAGATTTAGGGCATGTGCATGACCTTGTGATCCATATCCAATAATCGCTATTGTTTTACTATTTAAAAGACTTAGATCTGCATCTGTGTCGTAAAAGAGTTGGGTCATTAGTTGTAGCTTCTTTGCATTTGATAGTTATTATTTTAGACATTAAGGTGGCAATAAACCAAAAAAATTATTAATTTAAAAAATTAAAATTAAAAAATTACTTTAGAAAGTTTAAGACTGATTTGCTTCGCTTGGATGTGTAATTACTCTATCAATTAATCCATAATTTTTTGCTTCTTCCGCACTTAGAAAATAATCTCTATCAGTATCCTTTTCAATTTTCTCAAATGATTGGCCTGTCATATCTGCCATAGACATGTTTAACATATCTTTAATTCTTAAAATTTCTTTAGCTTCTATTTCAATATCACTTGCCTGGCGTTGAGATGTCCCTCCTAAGGGTTGATGAATCATTATTCTGCTGTGAGGTAAAGCAACTCTTTTACCTTTTGTACCAGCGGCCAATAAGAACGCTCCCATGGAGGCTGCGAGGCCTACGCATATAGTTACTACATCACTTTTTACATATTTAATAGTGTCATAAATTGCCAAGCCAGCAGTTACTGATCCTCCTGGGCTATTTATATACAGATAGATAGGTTTGGAATTATCATCAGAATCTAGATAAAGCATTTGTGCAACGAGGCTATTAGCAATACCATCATTAACTTCTTGTCCAAGAAAAAGAATTCTTTCAACCCCTAGTCTTGTATATATATCGACCCATCTTTCGTATTGACTTCCTGGAAGTCTGTAAGGCACGCTTGGAGTTCCTATTGGCATAATTTTAAAATAGTTTTGTGAGTGTTAAATTTTATTTGGGAGATCTTTTTGACTTGTGAGTATTCTATCGATAACTCCATAATCTAGTGCTTCTTGAGGGTTGAGGTAACTCATCCTGTCAGAATCTTTTGAGAGTTCTTCGATTGTCTTTCCAGTGTTACGAGATAAAATTTCCAGCATTGATTTTTTATTTTTCAAAACTTCCTCAGCTCTTATTTGGATATCGGTTGCTTGGCCTCTTGCCCCGCTTATAGGTTGATGCAAAACAATAGAAGCATGTGGAAGAGCTGCTCTTTGTCCCTTAGTGCCAGATGAAAGTATAACTGCAGCAGTACCCATTGCTTGTCCGATACATATTGTGTGTACTGGAGGCTTAATGTAGCTTATGGTATCGCAGATAGCGAAAGCTTCTGTTTCAAAACCGACTGCGTCACCAGTGTACCAACTTGTCCCAGTTGAATTGATGTAGAAATAGATTGGTTTTTCTGGATCCTCAAACTCTAAATAAAGAAGTTGAGCAATGATTAGCTCAGTAACATCCATTCCTAGCTGTCTTTTCGCATCATCATCTGAAAATAATGGTAAACCAAGATAAACAATTCGCTCTTTCAGTAAAAGAGAAGGGAGATCTGGGGGCGGGGTCCTCATGACGGTGTTTTCGCCGTAATAAGGAGCAGATACAGTCATTTGTATCACAAAATTAAGATTGAACTGATTCTAGCTAGATTTAGCCCTGTGTCGCTGGTGATTTAAAAGATTTGTTTGACTCAGGATTATTTATTAGTTTTCCAAAGACCATTCTTCCAGTGGGAGTTTGTAATGCTCCTGTGATGACAATATCTAATCTGCTTCCCACAAAATTCTTTGCCTCATCAATAACAACCATTGTGCCGTCATCTAAATATCCAATACCTTGCATTTTTTCTTTGCCTTCTCTCACGATTTTTATATTAAGTGACTCTCCTGGTTGTACTTCTGGTCTTAAAGCAATAACCAAATCACTCAAATTCATAACTTTTAATTCTTTAACTTCAGCGATCTGAGAAAGATTATAATCAGCCGTAATTAAAGTTCCTGTCATATCCTCAGTAATTTTAAGGAGTTTTTCATCTACCCCATTACCTTCATACTTTGTTGGGTTTATTACAAGTCTTCTCCCATATAAATCTCTTAATTCTTTTAATAACTTGAGGCCTCTTCTGCCTTTCGACCTTTTTTCATTACTGCTTGAGTCAGCTAAAGTTTGTAATTCATCAATTACACTTTGAGCAACAATTAATTGCCCTTCCAATAAGCCGCAACTTAATAGGCCATTGATTCTTCCATCAATAATTACGCTAGTATCTAGAATTTTTGGACTTGCAGCAGGGAGGATTCCTTCATTGACTAGATATGCATCAGTGCTATTTGGATTGAATAATCTCAATAATGTCCTTCCATGGGTATCTGCCAACTTATAACCAAGCACACCAAAGAAGATGTTGCTTAATATGGCTGCTAAAGGTTTCGCGAAAAAAACTTCTCTGGGGAAGGGAATTAATAGTATTGGAGCAAGTAGGAGATTCGCAACAAGTAATCCTAAAATTAATCCAACGGACCTACTTATTAGTAAGTCGGTGGGCATTGTTCTTATTTGATCAAGAAAAGTCTTTCTTAGTTGAAGAAATACAAAACCAGCTGCTAATCCTACAAAAAAACCAATTATTGATAAAACAATTCTAAAACCTTCTACATTAGAGACCTGTTTGAGGATATCTACTGGCAATAGATCAACACCAAGCCATCCTGAAGCAGCCCCAGACAATACAAATAAAATTAATACTAGGATATCTGTCATATCTATAATCTACTAGGATTTATTAATTGAGTAAATAAGGATTTTATTTTTTTCAATCCTCAATACTTTTTTGGAGCTTAAAAATGAATTTAGATTATGAATAAGTTTCCAAGAAGTGCTTATGTGCACATTCCTTTTTGCCACAGAAGATGTTTTTATTGTGATTTTGCAGTTATTCCATTAGGAAATAATGTTGAAGCTTTAAAAGGTTATGGAAGTAAAACTGTTAAAGAGTATTTGCAATTTTTAAATAAAGAAATATTGTCAATTAAGCATAAATCACCTCTATCGACGATTTATTTAGGAGGTGGTACACCATCAATTTTAGATCCAACCCAAGTCAAAGAATTAATTGATCTTTTTCAAGAAAATTATGGAATTGACTTTGGTGCTGAAATCACTATGGAGGTTGATCCAGCTAGTTTTACTCAAGATGATCTTTTTGGATTCATAAATGCTGGAATAAATAGATTTAGTCTCGGAGTACAAAGTTTTAATAATCAGATACTTCAAAAGTCTGGAAGGCGTCATTTGAAAGAAGATGCAGAAAAATCTTGTTTATGGTTGAAAAGAGAATATGATTCTGGGTTAATAAAAAGCTGGAGTTTAGACTTAATTCAAAACTTGCCACTTAGTGGATTTAAAGAATGGCAAGATGACTTAAAAAAAGCAATAACATTTTCACCACCTCATCTATCTATTTACGATTTAAATATTGAAAATGGGACTGTTTTTAAAAAATTAGTTAATTTAGGAAAATTAAAACTCCCAAGTGATGAAGATGCTTTTAGAAATAGTGAAACAACACATTTAATTTTAAGTAACGCAGGGTATTCAAGATATGAAATCTCAAACTATTGCCTTCCGCGACATCAATCGAGACATAATAGAGTTTATTGGAGTGGTTTAGGCTGGTGGAGTTTTGGTCAAGGTTCCACCAGTTCACCTTGGGGGGAAAAGTTAACTAGACCAAGAGTTAGTAAGGAATATAAAGAATGGGTAATTAGGCAATGCGAACTTAATTTAGATTCATCTCTAACTAATAAGAAGTTTGTCTATAAAGAACTTGATGAAAAAATAATGCTGGGATTAAGACTCAAAGAGGGTGTAGATATCAAAGAACTGTTTAAAGAACAAAACTGGGAAAACAAAAAATTTGAAAGCAACTTCAGTAAATTACTTGAAAAATGGGAAAGATTTCTTGAAAGTGGACTACTAGTAAGAAAGGGAAATAGATTCTTTTTAAGTGAGCCTAGTGGTATGGAACTAAGCAATCAAGTTCTTGTCTCTATGTTTAGGTGGTGGGATGAGATTAATTAAGTCTTTCATAATCTACCCATTCTTTTAATTTATCCTTAAATAATTTCTTTCCTTGAATTATCGGTTGGCAAAATGGCGGTTGATCATCATTGAGGCCTAACAAATCTGCAGTAACTCTTACTTGCCCATCGCAATGATTACCTGCACCGATACCTATTATGGGAATTGTTAAAGAATTTTGTATTTCTTTAGCAAGTAAATCAGGAATATGTTCAAGAACTATTGAAAAACATCCTAATTCTTGAAGTATTGAAGCCTCTTTCTTAATTTTTTCTTGGCTTGCTAAGCTTTCTCCTTGTTTTTTAAATCCAATATTTAGATAGCTTTGTGGTGTAAGACCTATATGACCCATAACAGGGATTCCCATCCTTATTAATCTAGAAATAACTTTTTGTATTTCTGGTTCAGCTCCTTCTACTTTTACAGCTTTTGCAAAAGTGCTCTGAATGATTTTTCCTGCATACTCAACAGCTTTATCCTCACCGCATTGGTAAGTCAGAAAAGGCATATCTGAAATGACTAAAGGTTGTTCCTCAATTTTCTTCTTAAATCCTCTTGAAACAGCATTAGTATGATAAATTATGTTTTCTAAAGTTAATGGCAATGTCGATTTGTATCCTAAGCAGACCATTGCTAATGAATCTCCTACTAATACGAGATCAACATTTGCTTGTTCTGCAATAGATCCTGAAATTGAATCCCATGCAGTTAGTGCAATGATTTTGCGAGATTTTTTTTTATAATTAACTAGGTCTGAAGGTAACATAATAAATTTATGTATCTTTTTTAATCAAGAATTGCTAATATGTTTCTGACTCGGCCTTTCGCGGTTTTAACGCCTAAACCTGGTCAGGACCGGAAGGTAGCAGCCACAAGGGATGCTTGAGGCAGGCGAGATAACCGAGTCACTCTATTTTACCTTTTAACCTATATCTTTTTTATTTTGCCTTAATCTCAAAAACTCAGGAATACTTGCTCCAGATTCTTTATTGTCGGAATAATTATATAAGGGTTGATTAGATAATCTATTTTTTATTCTTTGCTGGTTTAATGGTTGTGTTGTTTCAAATCCTGTAGCAATTACAGTAACTTGTATTTCCCCTTCCATTCCCTCATCGACCACTGCACCAACAATAATATTTGCTTCTTGATCAACAACATCATAAATAATTTCAGATGCGGAGGTCATATCTTCTAAAGTCATGTCTTTGCCACCAGTAATATTTATAACGCAGCCTTTAGCACCATCAATTCTAGCTGCTTCTAATAAAGGACTATTCATTGCGGCCTGTGCTGCCTCTATAGCTCTTGATCTTCCTGAACCTATACCTATTCCAAGAAGAGCAGTGCCAGCTTCAGTCATAACTGATCTTACGTCTGCAAAATCAACATTAACTAATCCCGGGCAAGTAATTATGTCACTAATGCCTTTGACGCCCATCCTTAGAACATCATCAGCATTCCTAAATGCTTCTTGAAGAGGAGCTCCTGCTATAACGTCTTTTAATCGGTCATTTGGAATAACTATAAGAGTATCAACGTTTTCAGCTAGTCTTGCGATGCCCTCCTCTGCTTGACGCATTCTTCTTTTTCCTTCAAAAGAAAATGGTTTGGTTACTATACCTACTGTTAGAGCACCACTTTGTTTGGCTACTTCTGCAACAACAGGAGCAGCACCTGTACCAGTTCCTCCACCCATTCCAGCGGCTATAAAAACCAAATCAGATCCTTCTAAAGCTTGTTGAAGTTCTTCTTTGGATTCTTCGGCTGCTTTTTGTCCAATACTTGGATTCCCACCAGCTCCTAAACCTCTAGTGAGATTTTGTCCAAGTTGCACTCTACTCTCCGCAGAAGATTGTATTAGGGCTTGTGCATCGGTATTGAGGACTCTAAATGAAACACCTTCTAAATCACTGTTTATCATTCTATTGACTGCATTACTGCCACCACCACCAACACCAATAACTTCTATTTTGGCGCTTTGGCTTGGAAGGATTTCTCTCGATTGATCAAAGTTTGGATTGTTACCGAAGCTCATCTCTTAATAGGAATCTAATACTAGTATTGGGTGCATTATGAACTTACTGAGGTCATCTGTAGGAATTTGTTGAGGAAAATCCTAAAAATATTTATTTATTAAATATTTTGTTTGAATGCAAAACCCATATCAACACTACAATAATTAAAAAAAATTACTCAGAATCCTTTTTCAAATATTAGGGTTTGAACACTTTTATTTTTGGTTTATCTGGGTTAGTGAGATCAATATTATCTATTTTTTTTGAAAAGCTGTTTTTCTTAAATTCACTTTTAAGATTATTGATTATTTGTAATTGATAGTTGATTAAATTTGGCTTAAATCCTAAGAATATCGTTTTTAAATCTTCTTCCTCAACAGTTAGAAACCCATCGGATGAAAAAGTTATCTTAACTATTTCTAATTCATAATTATCTATAGCGATGAAAATTTCAGATAATATTTTTTTAAATTTTTCTTTCCATCCAAAAACTTGTATGGTTAATTTATTCAATTTCTTTTCATCCACATTTTGTTTATTTATAAAAATTCCATCTTTATCGATGAAACCTAATATTTTTTCGTCGTTTGCAACTCTCTCACCGTAAGCTATTGGAGTTCTTGAATTTATATGAACTTTCAAACCAAAAGGAAATAATTCTCTGTTTACCGAGACATTCTTCAGAGATAAATTTTGTTTTAACTCTTTTTCTAACAAATTAGTTTCAACAAAAATTAATCGGATCGGAAAATTTAAAGATGAATTTTTCACCACATCATTCTTCGAAAAAAATTCACTACCAGAAATCCTAATGTCCTGAGGGACTACTTTTTTGAGGGTTTTTATGCTTAATAAGCTTGTTAAAAATAAAAATGAAATTAGTAAAAAAAAGCTTCTATTTTTGATTCCTTTTTGGTTTTTCACAAATCACATCGAGCTTTTTCCATCAGTTGGTCCATCCATTCTCTCGCTTGCTCTGCATCTGAAAATGGTACATCCATTTCTTTACCACCCCCTACTAATCTCAACCTGCACTTTCCTTGAGATTCACTTGTTAGAGGAGCTTCTCCTGAAGTTAGTGCCATTAATTCAACTAATTCCAGTTTCTTGATTGTAAAACAATCTTTTTCTTCAAATTTACCAGCTTCAAATGCGCTCCATTTTAACTCCCCATCTTTTAAAGACGCTGCACCTGAACTATCTAACTTGCAAAGTTCAGAATCACTCGCCCAACTTCTAAAAAGATTTTGCCTTCTTCTTTCTAACCATCCAAGTGCAGTTAATAAAATGAAGATTAAAAGTAATGGCAACCAAAGTAGTCCATGCAACATTTGATTTAAATTACAAACCTAGAGATATTTGTACCAGTTTAGCCACAAGTTGTTCAATTTTTAAACCTGAAGCTTCCCAAAGCATTGGAAACATACTGTTTTTTGTAAAACCAGGAATTGTATTTATTTCATTTAGCAAAATTTTATTTGAAGATTTTTCTATAAAGAAATCTACTCTTGCAAAACCGAAAATATTTAGTGCTCTACAACTTTTAATAGCAATGTCTTTAATTTCTTTTGCGATTTTAGAATCTATGTCGGCTGGGATAATTATTTTATTATTTGAGTGATATTTTGAATCGTAATCATACCAATCACTTTCGTAAATTACCTCGCCTATCTCAGAGGTTAAGAGTTTTGAATTCCCAATTATTCCGCATTCAATCTCCCTTACCTCTAAACCTTCCTCTATTAAGATTCTTGGATCTATTTCACGAGCCTTTTCTAATGCTTGTAATATTTCTGATTCATTTATAACTTTGGAGATGCCAAGAGATGATCCAGAGTTCGATGGTTTAACAAAAACAGGAAAATTTAATTTTCTTAAAATTTCATTAATTATTTTATTTTTTACTTCCTTATCGTTGAGATCTTCATTTTGAAAAACTAGATAATTAACTTGTGGAAGTTTAAGATTTGAGAAAATTGTTTTCATCAATATTTTATCCATTCCAAGTGCAGATCCAATAATTCCACATCCGACTAAAGGTTTCTTTGTAAATCTGAGTAAGCCATGAATTGATCCGTCTTCACCATTAAATCCATGTAATAGAGGAAACCAAACATCAACATTTTGAAATTCAATTCCTTGAAGGAAGTTAATTTTTTCTTGATTAAAAATTCCTTGTTTTTTTGTTTTATTATTTTCAATTTCACCAATTAGGATTTTTTCTGAACCATCACTATCAAGCCAATCTCCATATTTGTTTATGTAAAAGGGTTTAACAGTATAGAGTTCTTTGTTTATTTCAGAATTAAATGCTTGATAAACTGTTTTCGCAGAGGATATAGATACTTCATGTTCATTGGAATTCCCTCCAAATATTAACCCAATAGATTTTTTTTTACCCCCTATCATTTAGAAAAAAATCATAAATTAAGTTCGCCGGTTAAAGAAAAAGGCCTTGCTTGATTTATTTTGACATCTATCTCGTCTCCCAATGAAAAATTAAAGTTAATGTTTTTGGGAATCTCTACGAAAGTTAATCTATTTGTTCTAGTTCTACCCATAATCTGCGAGGAATTTTTTGGATTTAAACCCTCAATTAAAACGCTTTCGATATTATTGATATATCTTTGATTTCTACTTCCAGCAGTTTTCTCGACTAAATCATTAATTTCCTGCAATCTAGCTTTTTTCACCCCTTCCGAAAGTTGATTCGCCCAGACTGCTGCAGCCGTGTTTGGTCTTGGAGAGTACGCTGCGGTATTCACTTGATCAAAGCCAATTTCTGATATTAGCTTTAATGTATCTTGATATTGTTGTTCGGTTTCTCCTGGGAAAGCAACTATCGCGTCAGCTGTGATTGATGCATCTGGCATTAATGATCTTATATTCTCGATAATATTTTTATACCTTTTGATAGTGTATCCTCTGG
>QCSV01000027.1 GCA_003211415.1 Prochlorococcus sp. AG-670-M15
TGTTGGTTTATTAATTCCGTTAGAACTCGGAATTGATACCAATAATGGATTTCAAACGAAAATCGATTTGAAAAATTTGTATAGTCTCCAGATTTATACATTTGATGGAGTCTTTGTAATCGCTCCATTAAGAGCATTATTTCTTCAGTCATTTTCATCATTTGCGTAAGCACAGATAATTACTGCTTTGACTCTTTCAAGCTCATCCTTGATTTCCTTCATTTCCTTAATGCAGGCTTCATGTCTCTGAACAGCTCTGTTTTCAGAGTTGTCTTGTTTTACATGTAGTTTTTGAACCTCTATTGCTGTATCTTCAAGATTTTCTTTGATAACTTCAAAGTCTTGATGTTTATAATCAACAGCTCTTAAACCTCTTCCATTACTTGGATCAACTCTAATAATCTTTCCGATTATTTTATTGAGAACATGTAGTGGAAAAGTTTCTGAACAAAAGAGGATGGTGTGTTCACTTCCATCATGCACACCTAATCCGACAGCGTATTCACCTTTTTTCCCTTCTCTCGAAGGAATAAGTACGCGAAGAAGTTTCACAGTCTGAATGACTGGATAAAATTCGTTTGACATTATTATTTAGTTAATTATCAGGACTGAAACTTGGTAGTTCACCATTAAACTCATGCTTCACTAGGGCTTGCTGAAATAACCAAGCGTAATGATTAAGTTTGAAAGAGGTTTTTCTACCTTCAATAGCTTTTCTATTTAAATCAGCTTCAAAATCGGAAACATAATCACATTTTTTATCTTTACCGAGAAGACCATTATAAAAATGTGTCGAATAGACTTTGTCAAAGTTGCCTTTAACCTTCCCTTTCATATCAGAAAAATCTAATTGTTTTTTGATATTTCTAGGTTTGATATCACCGTTATAAATCTCTTCAAGATTTAATGTTCCATGTTTAACAAGACGAATACCTTTGCGCGTAGATTTTCTGACGTAAGCAGTTAAATACTTACGATCATTAAAATCCTTGGGTAGCCAGATATGTTTGGTATGTGGGATAGGATCATAGTCACTATCAATATACTTAGACAAAATAGTAGTCATAAGGTGTCCTTAGGGAAAGTTTGCTATTTGTGGTTCTATTTTTTAAAAGTCGAGACTTTTATTTATTACACGAATAAGAAACGATCCAAAACTGCAGAGGTCTTAAGACATGTAGAGCTGGTTAGGCTCATTCCATTAAGGGAACTTATGGAGTCAAGATAGCCGTACTTTAAAAGTTATGCAACCCCCTAATTTAAAACTTTTTTAAAATTAGCTTTTAAATATACTTGTCTTCCTCCAACCCTCTTCCAACAACTGCTTATATTCCTTTCTTGCATCTTCAATAAAATATTCAACAGAAATTTTTCATATCAGATTTAACGATGTAGAACGATCATATGTCCCCTATACCACCCTTCACTTTCCTAAATAGGAACTTTGATGGATAATATACATATAAAAAAATTCTGATTCTAGCAAAATTCTAGCAGATAAATTCCTCCAAATCCCTTGATATGACTGAAGAAAATTTTTGGCTAATGAAAAGTGAGCCTGATGCTTACAGCATAGATACTTTAAAAAATGAAGGTGTGACTTTATGGGACGGAATAAGAAATTATCAGGCTCGAAATTTTATGAGAAAAATGAATAAACGAGATAAGGTTTTTTTCTATCATTCGAACTGTAAACCCCCAGGTATTGTGGGACTTATGGAGGTTATGGATCTAAATATTGTTGACCCTACTCAATTTGATAAAAATTCAAAATATTTTGATCCAAAATCGAACCCTGATAATCCAAGATGGGATTGTGTAAAAGTAAGATATATATCAAAGTCAGATAAGATTCTAAGTTTACCTGAATTAAAGATTTTATTTAATGAGGATGAGTTATTAGTTGTAAAAAAAGGGAATAGGTTATCTATAGTACCTGTTAGAAATGATATAGCAAAAATACTACTAGAAAAAATATAGAACATTTTTAGTCCTTAAAATTCATTGAAAACATATTGCCAATATAGAGTCTCGTTAAATCCCTATTTTGAAATCCTTTTTGCATCAAAAATCCTGCAATAGCAGCTTGTAGTATCCTGTATTGATCCCAGTTTGGATGCTTCTCAACAAATTCTTTCATGGCCTTTTGAAGATTTTCTTGAAGTTCGCATTTGAAACTTATTACTTCATCTCTATCCTTTATTACTTTTGAAGTTTCGTCGTAATTTAACTCTTGCATATTGAAAAATTTATTGAAATTTAAATCTACAAGATGTAGTTTTCTCCAAAATTACTAAATCGTCAACAAGTATTATTAAGAGACAGTCTCATATAATAGAATTATGAGAATCCAGTCATAAAAAGCAGGGATCAAGTCAATTAATATTGAAAAAAAATTCTTACTGAAATATAAAGATTTATATAAAATCAGAAGTTTTCCACATGCTTTAGATCAATAGATATTTTAAAAAAAAATGTTGTGGAAAAGTTGTGAAAAAAATTTTTTTTTAGTGGGAAATATTTTCTAAAATTTCCAATTTTATTTATCTTTTAATTCATTGATTCCCACATGTTTTTTATTTCATAAAATAAATTTTCTGCAATTGGTATCGGCCAATACATTTCAAAGGATCTAGTTTGGTCTTGACTTTCAAATACAAACCTTAAACTCCATTCATTCTTTTTCCCTTCTAACTGAATATACCAAGGTAGTTGTTCTAATTCTAAACTAATGAATTCTTCATCCATTAGTTCATCCTTGATAACTGATAGTTGTTCATTAATTTTCAAGAGTAGAAGGTAAAGTGAATTGAATTCACTTTTTTGTAACTCTATTGACCAATTTTCGACACCAATCAAAAAGCAAAATTTGCCTTTTCTAAAATCCCTAATCAATCTCCATCCTTTTTGGTCTTTTACCAAAATTAGCCTGGAAGTAAATCTGGTTGATCTTGTTCATCACTTAGTTCAATGATTGACCTTTGTACGGGTTTAATTGTTGATTCCTCTAATAAGCCATCAAAATCATCAAAACGTCTTTGTTTAGCTCTGAAAGCAATTTTCACTGTAGTTAAATATCTATTAGTTGATTTTCTTATTAAGCTCTCACCTCTCTTTGCAAGATCATTAGGGTCTATTCTTGCATTATTTGTTATGTTCATAAAAAAAAATTTTTTACTATAAGATATATCTTACAATTTATTCAACAGTTTCAAAACATAAATCACAAAAAAAACTTAATTGATTCAAATAAATTAATATGGAGGAAAATTTCTCTGGAACACTTGCTATTGATTTAGGGAACACTAATACAGTAATAGCTTTTCAAAATCAAAAAGATATAAATTCTGTTTTAGTTGAAATACCGAATATTACATCGTCTCCAGGAGTCATTCCTACTGCAGTTTGGTTCGAGGAACCTTCAAAGATTCCTAAAATTGGTAGTAGTGCTCTAAAGATGAAGGATAACTCAAATTCTGATTTGTTTTTTCATTCGAATTTTAAAAGGTTAATTGGAAATTCTAATGAAAAAATGAACCAAAAAAATATCTTAACCCCTAATGAATGTGGTGAAAAATTTTTTCAAATTTTGTGGGCAAGCATTCCTCACATATACGATATTAAAAGACTTGTTTTAACTGCTCCAATAGATACATACAAGGGATACAGAGAATGGTTAGTTAACCTTTGCGAGGCAATATCCGTAGATGAAATAGCCCTTGTTGATGAACCTACCGCAGCAAGTTTAGGAATTAATGTACCATTTGGCTCAAAGATTATGACAATAGATATTGGAGGAAGTACAGTCGATATGAATATCGTCAAAATAGAAGGGGGAGAAGGGAAATCTGGTCCAATAGCTGAACTATTAAAATTCAAAGGTAATGATGTAAGCTCAATTTCAAAACAAAAAATAAGGTGTGCTGAAATAATAGGAAAAGCAGGCTCAAAAATTGGCGGGAAAGATATTGATCAATGGATAGTTGATTATTTTATTCCTGGTAATAATTATGTTACTAATCTTTTAAAGGCAGAAGAAATAAAATGTAAACTCAGTTCATCTGCAATCAAGTATGAAAATAAATATCCAATAAAATTATTTACTGAACTCGATTATGAAAAAGAATTTTTCCTAAGTAAAGAAATATTTGAGAAAATACTTATTGAAAATAATCTTCTTAATCACCTTAACTCTTTGCTCAAAGATTTATTAAATCAAGCAAGAGGTAAATTTTGCACAGTTGAAGACTTAAATGCAATTGTTTTGGTTGGGGGAGGAACTCAAATACCATTAATTAAAGAATGGATAACAAAAAAAATTTCAAAAATTCAAATAAAGTCGCCACCTCCTATCGAATCAATAGCTTTGGGAGCATTAGAAATGACCCCAGGGGTAAAAATTAAAGATATTTTAAACAAAGGATTATCTATAAGATTATTTAATAAAAGAGAACAAAAACACTTTTGGCATCCTATTTTTTGTATAGGTCAAACATGGCCAACTGAAAACCCATTTAAACTTATTCTTCAAGCCAGTAAAAATAATCAGAAGATATTCGAAATCATAATTGGAGAAACACAAAAAGGAAGATCATATGATGTTATTTTCGAAAATGGATTACCAAAGTTATCAGAGGTTCAAAAAGAAGAAGAAATTATAAAGTGGGACAAAAAACCACTCAAAATAGTACTTAAAAATAAATCTAATATTGGAGAAGACAACTTGAAACTTTTTTTTAAAATCACAAAAAGTGCTGATTTGTCAGTTAAGTGTTTTGATATTAAAGATGAATTTTTAGGAGAATATAAGTTAGGGAATATCTTCTGAAAACAGGCTATTCAAGAAAAACTCCTTCTTCATTATCAACATTTTTTAAACGTAAACTAATACTTTCAATTTTACTAGTAGGCACTTTTTTACCACAAAAATCTGGTTGAATAGGTAATTCTCTATGACCTCTATCTACCATTACTAGTAACATTACTCTTTCAGGTCTGCCCCATGAATACAAGGCATCAATTGCAGCTCTTATTGTTCTTCCTGTGTAAATTACATCATCTATTAAAAGAATTTCTTGTTTTTCAATAGGAGTTGGAATATCTGTAGCTTTTATTAGGCGAGTTCCAACTCTATTTTGGTCATCTCTATAAAAAGTTGGATCAATTGTTCCTTTTCTCACTCTGAAACCTGTCTTAGAGAATAATTCCTTTTCTAGCACCTTGGTCAGCTCAATTCCTCTAGTCGGAATGCCAACTAATAGAAGGTTATCCAGTTTTTTTACTTTTTCGAGAATTTCGGAAGTTAAACGTGAAATGGTCTTTCTAAGCTCAACTTCAGTAAGTATTACGATCTTTTTTGTTTTCTTGGACATGACTTATCAAAAATTAATTGTCGTCTAATATTTTTCATAAATTAGCAAAAGCTAACTATATTAAATATAAATTGTTAAAGAGTAACGTTTGAGGCTAAATTTAAGGTTGGATCAGTTAAAAATGAATTTGATCTAAATATGTCAAAGTTTAGCAGCAAAAATATAAAAAGATTAAGTGTTCCTCAGAGCCCTGTAGTTCTTGCAGTACTGGATGGATGGGGATATCGAAAAGAAAAATCGAATAACGCCATAGAAAGTGCTAGTACACCAATTATGGACTCATTGTGGCATGCTTATCCTCACACACTAATAAGTGCTAGTGGATCTGATGTCGGCCTCCCAGATGGCCAAATGGGCAATTCAGAGGTAGGCCACCTTACAATTGGTTCGGGAAGAATAATTCAACAAGAACTTGTAAGGATTTCAAATATTGTAAAAAATAATCAATTAGGTATGGTAAATGATTTAAAAGAGATGGCCGATTCATTAAAGAAAAATAATTCTACTTTGCATATCACTGGATTATGTTCGGATGGAGGAGTTCATAGTCATATAGATCATTTATTAGGTTTAATAAAATGGGCATCTAATAATAAACTCAAAAAAGTTGCAATCCATATTATTACCGATGGGAGGGATACTCCTGCAAAAAGTGCCTCTAAATATCTAAATCAAATAGAATCATGTATAAACAAATTTAACACAGGCGAAATAGCTTCCATATGTGGAAGATACTGGATAATGGATAGAAATCTTTTATGGGATAGAACAGAAAAAGCATATGCTAATTTGACCGATCCAGATATTCAAATAACAAATATTTCTCCTCAAGATTACATAGAAAAAAGTTATGACAAAAATATAACCGATGAATTTATAGAACCCATACGAATGTCTGAAAACTATCTTAAAGATGGGGACAGTTTGATTTGCTTTAACTTTCGTCCAGATAGAGCCAGACAAATAGTAAAATCCCTTTCAGTTAATGAATTCTCAGACTTTGAAAGAAAAAATCATCCAAATCTAGATTTTGTCACTTTTACTCAATATGATCCGAACTTTCCCGTTAAAGTTGCATTTCCTCCTGAATCACTCAATAACTTTATAGGCCAAATAGTTTCAGAAAACGGACTTAAGCAATATAGAACAGCGGAAACAGAAAAATATCCTCATGTAACATACTTTTTCAATGGAGGAGTTGAAATTCCTTTACCTGGAGAAGAGAGACATTTGATTCCATCTCCAAGAGTTGCAACTTATGATATGGAACCCGAAATGTCTGCAGAGGAATTAACTATTAGTTGCTCTAAAGCAATTAAAAGTGGAAATTATGCTTTTGTTGTAATCAATTTTGCCAATCCTGATATGGTTGGTCATACAGGCAATATGGAAGCAACAATTAAAGCTATAGAAAAAGTAGATAAATGTATAGGTCAAATAGTTAATGCTACGGGAGAAATGGGGGGAAGCATTCTTATTACAGCCGATCATGGTAATGCAGAGGTCATGAAAGGACCTGAAGGAGAACCATGGACAGCTCACACAATAAATAAAGTTCCATTAATTTTGATTGAAGGTGAAAAAAGAAAAATCCCAAATATGGGAAATGAAATTAATTTAAGAGATAATGCCGGCTTAGCAGATATTGCTCCAACTTTATTGCAATTATTAAATCTCCCAATACCGAGAGAAATGACAGGCAAATCTCTTATTCAAGAAATTGAATTAAAAGGTTATAATAAGGTAGTTCAACACGTTTAAAATTATAGAATTCTTTTAAGCAATGATTCAAATTATTAGTTGGATTTGGGTATTTTCTGGAGTTCTTCTCATTCTCTTAGTTTTACTTCATAGTCCTAAAGGTGATGGAATGGGAGGAATCGCCGCTAGTGGAAGCTCTATGTTTAACAGCGCGAGTAGTGCAGAAGCCTCTCTAAACAAAATCACTTGGACTTTTTTAGTGATATTTTTGTCACTTGCAATTATTCTAAGCGCTGGTTGGATTTCATAAAAGTCGAATAAAAAAGGGACCATTTTCAATGATCCCTTTAACAAATAATTAAAAAACTATTGTTTAGTTAATAATCGAAGTCACCGCCCATACCCGGAGCGCCTGCTGGAGCTGCTGAATCTTTTTTCTCAGGTAAATCGGCAACTATGCATTCAGTGGTTAGAACCATTCCTGCAATCGAAGCTGCATTTTGTAATCCTGAACGTGTGACTTTTGCAGGATCAACTATACCAGCAGAGGACATATCAACATATTCTCCAGTAGCAGCGTTAAATCCATCATTAAATGGTTTAGTTTTTACATTTTCAGCAATCACAGCTCCATTAGAACCTGCATTCTCAGCGATTCTCATAAGAGGAGCGGTAAGTGAGGCTTCAACAATGTTAGCCCCAATTAATTCCTCTCCTTCTAAATTTTTATCAGCCCAATCTTTTAGAATGGGAGATAAATGAGCGAGAGTTGTCCCTCCCCCAGGTACAATTCCTTCTTCAACAGCTGCTTTTGTTGCGTTAATAGCATCCTCAAGACGAAGCTTTTTATCCTTCATCTCAGTTTCAGTAGCAGCCCCAACCTTAATAACTGCAACACCTCCAGCTAGTTTAGCTAGGCGTTCTTGAAGCTTTTCTTTATCGTAGGAGGAATCTGTTTCATCCATTTGCTTCTTGATTTGATCACATCTAGCTTTAACTGCTTGCTCATTACCCTCAGCCACGATAGTTGTAGTCTCTTTGTTAATAGTTATTCTTCTGCCAGTTCCAAGCATATCTAAGGTAGCATTCTCTAACTTTAAGCCAGCATCTTCAGTAATAAGTTGTCCATTAGTTAAAACAGCCATATCTTCAAGCATGGCTTTTCTTCTATCACCAAATCCAGGAGCTTTTACTGCAGCAACGTTTAACACACCTCGTAATCTATTGACAACAAGAGTTGCTAGAGCCTCTTTTTCTATATCTTCTGCGATAATGACTAGTGGTTTACCAGTTTTAGCTATTTGTTCTAAAACGGGAACTAAATCTTGCACTAAGGCAATTTTTTTATCAGTCAGAAGGATATATGGTTCATCTAAAACAGCCTCCATTCTCTCAGTATCTGTTGCGAAGTAAGGTGAAATATAGCCTTTATCAAAGCGCATCCCCTCAGTGACTTCTAATTCAGTAGTCATTGATTTTCCTTCTTCTAAGGAGATAACACCTTCCTTACCAACTTTATCCATAGCATTGGCAATCATTTGACCTACTTCTTCGTCGTTTCCAGCAGCAATAGTTCCACATTGAGCTATAGCGTTACTATCACTTATAGGTTTGGAATTCTCTTGAATTTTACCAACTAGAAATTCAGTGGCTTTATCAATTCCTTTTTTCAAGGTAATTGCATTAGCTCCTGCAGCAACGTTTCTCAATCCTGATTTAACCATTGCATGAGCTAAAACAGTGGCTGTTGTAGTACCATCTCCAGCTGCATCATTAGTTTTTGAAGCAGCTTGTCTGATTAAGGCAACCCCTGTGTTTTCAATGTGGTCCTCTAATTCGATCTCTTTTGCGATTGTGACACCATCATTAATGATTTGTGGAGCACCAAATTTTTTCTCTAGAACAACATTTCTTCCTTTTGGTCCAAGCGTGACAGCCACAGACTCAGCAAGGATATCAATTCCTCTCTCGAGCGCTCTACGAGCTTGCTCATTGTAAATAATTCTTTTAGCCATGTTTAGGCAGTGATTTAGTAATAAGTTTTAATAATTTTTGAAACAAATATTTTAGCTAACTACAGCTAAAATATCTTTTTCGGAGAGCAAGACATATTCATCTCCTCCCAATTTGATGTCTGTGCCAGCATATTTGCTGTACAAAACTTTATCGCCAATACTCACTTCTGGAGTTTGTCGAGAACCATCATCATTAAGTTTGCCAGGGCCCACCTGAGCAACTTCCCCAACCTGTGGTTTTTCTTTAGCTGAATCAGGCAAAAGAATGCCCCCAGCAGTTTTTTCCTCAGATGCGGAAACTTTAATAAATATTCTATCTCCCAGTGGTTTTACTGTAGAGACTGTAAGTGAAACAGCTGCCATAGATTAATGGAGGATCATAGTTGAGACGCTTTGCGTCATAAAAATGGAAAGAGAAATTTTCCTTCCGTATCATCAACAACATAATCTGCAAAGCGGTAATTAAACCATACTTAAACTGTGCGGGTGGCCGAACCCATTTAACGAATCTACCCATGAGGTGGTAGTATTTTCGGATTATGAGCTGTTTAAAATCAGCTAATCATCACCAATCAATAAAAAATGGTAGCAACTCCATCAACTTCTTCACAAACAAAAGGTGTCGTACGTCAGGTAATTGGCCCAGTTCTGGATGTAGAATTTCCGGCTGGGAAATTGCCCAAAATATTAAATGCTTTAAGAATTGAAGCAAAAAATCCGGCTGGACAAGACATAGCGCTCACTGCAGAGGTCCAACAGCTCCTCGGAGACCATAGAGTTAGAGCAGTGGCAATGAGTGGCACAGACGGCCTTGTAAGAGGCATGGAAGCAATCGACACAGGCGCTCCAATATCTGTACCTGTAGGAGAAGCAACTTTAGGAAGAATATTTAATGTTTTAGGAGAACCAGTAGATGAACAAGGTCCAGTAAATACTAAAGATACCGCTCCAATCCATAGATCTGCTCCAAAGTTAACTGATCTGGAGACTAAGCCAAAAGTTTTTGAAACCGGAATTAAAGTTATCGACCTTTTAGCTCCTTACAGACAAGGAGGAAAAGTTGGATTATTCGGAGGCGCTGGTGTTGGGAAGACAGTTCTTATTCAAGAATTAATAAATAATATCGCTAAAGAACACGGTGGAGTTTCTGTTTTTGGCGGCGTAGGGGAAAGAACTAGAGAGGGTAACGATTTATATGAAGAATTTAAAGAATCAGGCGTTATCAATGCAGATGATTTAACTCAATCAAAAGTTGCCTTATGTTTTGGACAGATGAATGAGCCACCTGGCGCAAGAATGAGAGTAGGCTTATCAGCACTTACAATGGCAGAACATTTTAGAGATGTAAATAAACAAGACGTACTACTTTTTGTTGATAACATTTTTAGATTTGTTCAAGCTGGCTCCGAAGTCTCTGCATTACTTGGAAGAATGCCTTCAGCTGTTGGATACCAGCCAACTCTGGGAACTGATGTTGGTGAATTGCAAGAAAGAATTACATCTACATTAGAGGGTTCAATAACATCTATTCAGGCTGTTTATGTACCTGCTGATGACCTAACTGACCCTGCTCCAGCAACAACCTTTGCTCATTTGGATGCTACAACCGTACTTGCTAGAGCTCTTGCAGCAAAGGGAATTTATCCAGCAGTCGATCCATTGGACTCAACAAGCACTATGCTTCAACCATCAGTTGTTGGTGATGAGCATTACAAAACAGCCAGAGCTGTCCAATCAACTTTACAAAGGTACAAAGAACTACAAGATATTATCGCAATTCTTGGTTTAGATGAGCTTTCTGAAGAAGATAGATTAACAGTAGACAGGGCTAGAAAAATTGAAAAATTCCTCTCACAGCCTTTCTTTGTAGCAGAAATATTTACAGGAATGTCTGGTAAATATGTAAAATTAGAAGATACCATTGCTGGTTTCAATATGATTTTGTCGGGTGAATTGGATGATTTACCAGAACAGGCATTTTACCTAGTTGGTAATATTGATGAAGTTAAAGCAAAGGCTGAAAAAATAAAATCAGAAAAATAAATATCTGAAATATAGATATATATTTATTTAACCTTCAATAATTTTAAATTAATGGCAATTTCTCTAAAAGTTTTAGCTCCTAATAAAAATGTTTATCAAGGCGATGCAGAAGAAGTAATTCTTCCTAGTACTACAGGTCAACTTGGTATACTGCCAGGCCACATTTCATTAGTTACTGCTATAGATATTGGTGTTTTAAGACTAAGAATGAACTCCCAGTGGAAGTCAATAGCTCTAATGGGAGGCTTCGCTGAAATTGAATCAGATGAAGTTATAGTTTTAGTAAATAATGCTGAAATTGGTTCTGAGATTAATGTTCAAAATGCTGAACAAGATCTTAAAGAAGCAAAATTAGCAATTAGCAAATTTTCTGCAAATGAAAAAAATCCAGAGAAAATTAAAGCTTTGAAAGAGGTTTCTAAGGCTGAGGCTAGGATTCAAGCTGCAAAGAACTAATATTTAAGCGGTTCCACAAAAAGTTACTTCGGGAAACTTTAATTTAGCTTCTTCTAATTTTTTTGTTTTGCCTTCTTCTTGCCAATAATTTATTACTTCAGTAGCTTTATTCAATATTTCTACTCTTTCATTATCTGTGATCCAACCCTTATTCTCTAGTTCACTTTTTAATTTTTCCCAAGCATCATCTCTTGGCCAAAAATAATAAGCAGTGAGAGGGCTTGGGCCTCCACCTACAATTTGATCGACTGCTAAAGCAACATTGTCAGGTAACCACAATACTTTAATTATGAACCTTCCTTCATCAGGCTTAGGGGTATAACCAGTAGGTACTCCATCTTCATCAATTGTGGCAGCTGCTAATACTGCTGTTGCACCCATCATACCTGAATTAGGAGAGGAATTTTTAGACTTTGGTGCATCACTTTTTTTTTCCTTTTTTTCTGTTGAATTTTGATTTAACTTATCTGATGAAGTCATTCACTTATTTATGTTTAATAAATAATTTATCAGTTTATGGTCACATTTTGATTGATTTATTCAAAATTTCTTGATTTTAGTTATTGATACCTTCTAAACAGGATTTTTATCTATCAGGAGATACTTCATAAAAGTCATAAATAGTAGCTTCCAATGAATCCCAAAGATCTTTAGGGATATCGTTTTCTTCCGCGAACATGCCAAGCTGACTAGCCAAGCCTCTTGCTTGAGATAGTTTCGAATCATATGAATCAGACTTATTCATTTTTGAACTTTAAACTTTATAAAAATAAATCTATTAATTAGATAAGTCAAATTTTAGGATTCTAAATCAGAAATTTCTTTTAGTGCAGCAATACTTAAAACTTCTGGGTTTGCATCTTTTACCAGAACATCATCTTCTATTCTTATCCCTATGCCTTTCCATTTCTCATCAATAAGAGGTTGCCCCTCAGGAACTGGGATCCTGTCACTTATATAGATACCAGGTTCTACAGTAAGAATCATTCCATTCTTTAATGGCACTTCATAGTCTCCCATTCTGTATGCTCCAACATCATGAACATCTAAGCCGAGCCAATGTCCAGTTCTATGCATGTATAGATGTTTATATAATTGATTCTCTATTATTTCCTCAGTGCTGCCAGATAATAAACCAATTTCCTTTAATCCTTCTATCAGAATTGTTAAAGCAACATTATGGATAGTACTAGAATTTGATCCAGTTACGGCGCTTTTAATTGCATCTTTCTGAGCACTTAAGACAATCTCGTAAATAATTCTTTGCTCTTTAGAAAATTTTCCACCTATTGGGATGGTTCTTGTTATGTCTCCATTGTAATAATCAGTTAATGAGCAGCCAGCATCTACTAATAATAAATCTTCTTCCTTCAATGGTGAGTTATTTGAAGTGTAATGCAAAATACAGGCATTATCTCCTGAAGCAACAATAGAATTATATGCAGGTCCTCTGGCTCCTTTTTCCAAAAAGAATCCCTCTAGAAGACCCTGAATTTGCCTTTCATTTTTCTTTGAAGAGATAGATTCTCTTACTAGTTCATGAGCTTCTGCTGAAATTTGTATAGCCTTTCTCATTCTATGAATTTCAAATTCACTTTTAATTAATCTCATCTCATTCAAATAAATTTCTGGAGATTTTATAGAATTAGCACCAATCCCTGATCTTGATCGATTTTCAAGTTGTTGTGAAAATATCTCGAGAACTGTTTTCTCAATTAATGGATACTTACCTATTGAAAAAACAAGTTCATCAGAACCATTTATATAAACGGGGAGTAAATCTTTTAGTTCCGATATTGAGTGAGCCTTGTCAGCCTTAAACTCTTTTTCTGCGCCTTCTAAACCCCATCTAAAGCCATGCCAGACTTCACTTATAACATCTTTGGGAGCGACAAACATAATAAATCTCTCTCCCTTTGGCTTATGAGATAAGAAAAGAGCAATTGCATCCGGCTCATCGAAACCAGTTAAATACCAAAAATTACTATCTTGTCTAAAAGGATATTCACAATCGGCATGATGTTTAACAAGATTAGCTCCTGGGATAATGGCAGCTTTCCCATCTAATTTATTTAGAAAAATTTCTCTTCTTTCTTCAAAAACATTATGATCAGGTTCAAACATAAATTCTGTATTGGCGTGTTTTAAAAAAAAATGGAAGAATGAATTAAAACAGATTTAGTACCTAATCTTTTTTAATGGGACCAAGTGTTTACGGTTTAATTTTCCTTATAGTAATCATTTTAATTGGATCAGCATGTTGTTCGGGAGTAGAAGCAGCCTTTTTAGCTGTAAATTCAATAAGAATTTTAGAAATTGCCTCAAAACAAAAGCCAAAAAGTTCTGCAAATCAACTTCTAAAACTTAGGAAACATCTTGGACGGACACTAACTGTAATTACTATTACTAATAATGGATTTAATATAATTGGTAGTCTTATTTTAGGAGTATACGGAGCATTGGTAATTAATAGCAGTTTTGGTTTAACCATTTTTTCAATAGCTTTTTATATACTCGTTGTTTTAGTAGGAGAAGTACTACCCAAAGCTCTTGGCACAAGATTTTCAATTCAAATAGCATTATTATCGGTCCCTATCTTGAGAATATTAAATACTTTAATGAGGCCATTTTTAATATTAATTGAACAGATATTTCCAGTAATTACAGCAGAAAATGAAATTTCAACTGATGAAGAAGAAATTAGACAAATGGCAAAAATTGGAAGTCAGAAAGGTTTTATAGAAGCTGATGAGGCAGCAATGATATTTAAAGTTTTTCAATTAAATGATTTAAAAGCTAAAGACTTAATGACCCCTAGGGTATCGGCACCTTGTCTTGATGGGTCTTCAAATCTTGATGAAATTTCAAAACTTATAATGTCTGACAGCTCTCCATGGTGGGTTATTTTGGGAGATAAAGTTGACAAAATACAAGGGGTAGTAAAGCGTGAAAAAATGTTATCAGAATTAATTAATGGGGAAAATAAAAAATTATTATCAGAAATTTGCGAACCTGTTGACTACATTCCCGAAATGATTAAAGCAGATCAATTATTAACTAAATTTGACAAGAACCATAAAGGAGTGAAAGTAGTAGTAGATGAATTCGGGGGATTCGTGGGAATTATTGGTGCAGAAGCTGTGTTATCTGTCTTAGCCGGTTGGTCGAAAAACAAATCATGAAACAATTTAAAATTAAAGAAAATTATTTACTGTTAAAAAAATGGTGGGAGACTATTGATCTCACTAATTATGAAAAAAGTTTTCTCAATCGAGAAATAATTTCTTTTAATCAACAACTTTTAAGACTCAAAGAAAAAAAAATCAGAATTGGTGCGTATGGTAAATCAGGTGTAGGAAAATCTTCTGTTTTAAATTCTTTATTAAAAAAAGATATATTCAAAACAGATATTATTAATGGGACCACAAAAGAAATACAATCGGAAACTTGGACTCTTAAAGATCAAACACTCAATAGTTTAGAGTTGCTAGATTCTCCAGGATTTGATTTCTGCAATATTAAATTCCCAGATAAAGTTTACTCTTGTATAAATCATTCAGACCTTATTTTATTTATAGTTTCGGGAGATTTAAATAGAAATGAGTTAAGCGAAATCAGCTCTTTTATAAAAGATGGGAAAAAAATTATTGTAATTTTAAACAAAATCGATCTATTTAAAAAAAATGAATTAAAAGAAATAATTGAAAATATAAAGTTTAAGCTTCCAAAAGATTTGAATATTCCAATAATTATTAATAATGAAAACAATCTTAAAAATTACATAACAAAATTAATAAATCAATATGGTGAGATACTGTTAACACTTAATTCTATTCAATTAGCTGACAAATTATTTCTGCGAATAAAAGAGCAAAGATTGAAAAGAAAGCAGAAATTAGCTCAATCAACTATTGGTAAATTTTCGACTATAAAGGCATCAGCAGTAGCTCTTAACCCTTTTATTTTTTTTGATGTTGCTGGTAGTTTCGCGCTAGATACTGCATTGATTAGCGAATTAAGTAAGATTTACGGCTTAAAGTTGAAAGGTGAATCTACAAGAAAAATATTTAAAAATATATCTATTAATAATTTATGTTTGGGAGTCACTCAAGTCGGGGTCAATACCTCTTTCAACCTTATCAAGAAAGTAATTCTATTAACAGCACCTTTCACTAACGGGCTTTCATTATTACCCTATGGACCCGTAGCAATTATTCAAGCAGCAATAGCAGTGCATTCTACAAAAATCCTTGGAAAATTAGCAGCAAAAGAGATATTTATCAGAAGCAAAACTTCTTTTATAGAACCAGCTATTATCATGAAAAATATGACTTTTAGTGACCCAGAGATTTTTAATCACATAAATATTTATTTTTCAAATAGAAATTTAAATAATAATTTTTTTAGCATTCTGCCCTAAAAACTTAAATGGGAAAAAGCATTGCATTATTTGGTACCAGTGCAGATCCACCTACCATTGGACATAAAAAAATACTTGAAGAATTATCCAAAATATATGCTTTTACAATTGGCTATGTTAGTAACAACCCTAACAAAAATCACAAAGAGGATATCTCAATTCGCAGCCATTTATTAAAAACTC
>QCSV01000028.1 GCA_003211415.1 Prochlorococcus sp. AG-670-M15
ATAGGATATCTCCCTAGAAAAAGAGTTCTTGAAATAATTGATGAAATATCTAAGACCGAATCTATAAGTAGATCTAAGGTAGTTGGAATATTAGTTGAGGAAGCGTTAGATGCCAGAGGAATTGCAAATTTTGGATATAGCAATATTAGTAAGTCAAATATATACAAGTCGGTGAATTATAAAGATCTCCAAAATGAAAATGCCCACTTAAAAGATGCGGAAGATGAATTTGTTGATGATAGTGGTTACACAGTTTCTTCTCACAAAACGTTAGATCGCTCGATATCTTCTGCAGATATTGAGTTAGCAAATAAAATTAATATTCTTAAAGAATCTGGATTAATATAACTGCCATTAAGTAATAAATTTATTTTTTAATGCATAACATCGAATCATTGTTTATCCTTAGTCCAGAATAATATTCTTTTTACATAACTAGAATATTAAATCCTTTCTAATATTAATATCGTTATTAAAAAATGAAAGATATTAAATGTCCATCATGCGGCAAAACTTTCCGAATTGATCCCAGCAGCTTTGAAGAAATACTTCTTCAGATAAAAGACGAAGAATTTAACAAACAAATAAAAGAGAGACTTATTTTGGCTGAAGAAGATAATAAAAAAGCTTTGGAAATTTTAAAACGTGAGTTAAAAATACAGTTAATAGAGCAAAATCGTATTAAAGAGTCTGAGATCCAAACTCTTGAATCTAAATTAAAAATAGCTGAAGAAAAGAAAACAAATGCACTTAATGATTTAAAAAATCAAGCCACGAATAAAATTAATTCATTGAATAATGAATTAATAAAATTAAAGGATGAAATTAAAACCCAGTCTTTAATTTCAGAATTATCTTTAAAAAACAAAGTTAGTGAAGCTGTTACTAATTTAGAAAAAGAGAACTCATCATTAACAAATTCCATTGAAAAGATGAGGCTTGAAAATTCAATTAATGAAAAATTAATTGAAGAAAAGTTTAAGAGCAAAATTAGTGAAAGGGACCTGACTATTCAGGAGTTAAGAGAAATGAAATCTAGATTATCTACAAAGATGATTGGAGAAACCTTAGAAATCCATTGCGAAACCCAATTTAATCTGAATCGTGCCTCTGCGTTTAAAAACTCATATTTCGAGAAAGATAATGATGCCACTTCTGGAAGTAAAGGTGACTATATTTTTAGAGAATTAGATGAAAATAAAACAGAACTCGTATCCATAATGTTTGAGATGAAGAATGAAAGTTTAAATGGAACTAGTAAAAGAAAAAACGAAGATTTTTTAAAAGAATTAGATAAAGATAGAAGGCAAAAATCTTGTGAATATGCTGTACTCGTATCACTTCTAGAACCAGATAGTGAACTATATAATTCAGGCATTGTAGATGTGTCTCATAGATTTCCAAAAATGTATGTCATTAGACCACAATTTTTCTTACCGATTATTTCTCTGCTAAGAAATGCATCTATGGAAACTTTAAAATACAAATCACAAATTGATTTAATGAAACGTGAGAATTACGACATAACTAATTTTGAAAGTACGCTTGAGCAATTCAAAAATGCCGTTGGCAAAAATGTGTCATTGGCTCAAGATAGATTTAATGATGCAATTTCAGAAATTGAAAAATCAATAACTCATTTACAAAAAACTAAAGAGGCTTTAATTCTTTCAAAAAAACATCTTTTATCTGCAGACAGTAAATCTCAAGATTTAACAGTAAAGAAATTAACTAGAAATAATTCAACCATGAAAAAAAAGTTTAATGATTTAAATAATTTCGAAGATGAAGTGGCCTGATTAAACAGAAAATTTGTAAATTAATAATAGTTAAAAATACAGTTTAATACTTGTTTATAAATATATTATTAATAATAAATTCTTCCGTTAAAAATAATGTCTATCACCACTCCAATTTTCACTATTGCCAAAGATCTTAATATCGAAAGTAGTAGAATATTATTAGCCTGCAAGAAACTTGGAATCAACGCAAAAGGTGCGACAAAAAGATTAAATAAACAAGAATTAGAAAAAATTAAAAGTTATTTTGAAACTGGTAAAAATGTATCAGATGAAGTGATAAATTTAAATAAAGTTAAAGCTAAAAGCAGTTCAAAAAAAATTGTAGAAAAAGTAAAAATAAACTATTTCCCAAACAGACTTATTCGCAAATCTTAAATAAAGCTTATTTTTTCTAAGTACTTAAAAGAATAAGCCACAGAAAAAAATAATAATAATTTATCATAAGTAAAAATACTTAAGATGAGCATAAGTAAAATTTTAAATTCTCTTGAAAAATCCTGGGAAAGAGAAGATATTCTTTTAAACTTAAAGAACGGGTATGGAACAGATGAGATAGTTAATGAATTTCTGTTGAAAAACGAAAACCAAATTAAAGAATTAAATTCTTTATTAAGACCAGAAGATATTGATTTATTAAATCAAGTAGAACAACTCTCAACTTGCGAATCTAAATTAATAAATGAGATTAAAAATTTAAATTACTTAGAAAAAAATGAGAATCATCACATTCTGAATCAGAAAAAGATTGAGCCATTTAATACAGTTTCTTTTAACAAAATAAGTTCATTCATGATTAATTGGAGCAACAAATTTGTAGTTATTGCTTTATTAACAATATCTGCAATAGCTTTATCAAAACAAGCTTGGGCATAATTCGCTAAATTAACCTCATTGTAAGAGATGTAGTTTTGAGAACTAAGCAAGAAGATTTAATTAGATATAATGATGGAAGTCTTTATTGTGAACTTGCTGATATTTGGATTGATCCAAATAAGCCAGTAAAAAGAGCCTTAATAACCCATGCTCATTTTGATCACTTTACATTTGGCTGTGAAGAATACATTTCTACTAACGAGACTGCGATAATTCTTAAAGAAAGAGTTGGAGATAATATCAAAATTAAGACTTTTGATTATGGAGAAGAATTCAAGATTAATGGTATCAATATGTCTTTTCATCCTTCAGGACACATCCTTGGATCTAGTCAAATAAGATTTATTTTTGCAGAAGAAAAATGGCTGATATCAGGGGACTTTAAGCTTCAAAAAGATGAAACTTGCAAACAATATGAAATAGTAAAAACTGATTATTTAATAAGTGAATGTACTTTTGGTTTGCCAATATTCAAGTGGGATGAGACTAATAAAATAGCAAATGATATTTCAAAATGGATAACTAATTCGCCAGAAAAAACTTCTTTACTTTTCTGCTATTCACTTGGAAAAGCTCAGAGATTGTTAAACGAAATTAGTCAAACAAATTTTAAAGGTAATATTTATTCCCATGGCAGTATTTATAAAATGAATAATTGTTATAAGGAACTTGGAATTGATATTAAAGATACTATAAAAATCGAAAATAAAAAAAAGATAGATGAACTTAAAGGGAGTCTAATATTATTACCTCCATCTTTAAGTAAAGGCTCTTATCTAAAAAATTTTAATAGTATTCAAACAGCCTTTGCAAGTGGATGGATGTCAATAAGAGCTCTAAGAAAAAGATCAGGATATGACAAAGGGTTTGTAATCTCAGATCATGCGGATTGGGATGGAATTCTGGAAGTAGTAAAAAAGTCTGAAGCTAAAAATGTATTTTTTCATCATGGGGATAGTGAAGCCTTAAGTAAATATTTAGTTGAAAAGGAATCAATAAATGTTCTTTTCTTCGGTAAATAAATATGAGCTTAAAAAAATTTTCAGAATTATTTGGCGATCTAGATTCAATTAATAGTACAAATAATAAAATTGAAGTTTTAAAAAATTTTTTTTTATCCAATGAACCAACTGATAATTCATGGGCAATATATTTACTAACTGGAAAAAGTAATAAGAGATTTATTAGTGGAAGATATTTAAAAAATCTTTTTTCTCAAATATATGAATATCCTCAATGGTTAATTGATACCTGTTATTTAAAAGTAGGTGATTCTGCTGAGTTAATAACCTTATTACTTAAAAATAAAACTACTTCCAGAAATAAAAAATTATCAAATATAAGTCTCAATGAATTGCTAAGCAAAACAATACCTGATTTATCAAAACTTAATGAGGAGGAGAAAAGTTTACAAATTAAAAATATTTGGGAAACATTACCTGAAGATAACCATCTTATTTTCAATAAAATTCTTACAGGCACTTTTAGAGTAGGAGTCTCTATGGGATTAATAACAAAATCAATATCAAAACTAATTAATATTGATGAAGAAATTATTTCTCATAGGTTGATGGGTAATTTCAAACCTTCAATTGAATCATATGAATTTTTAATTAACAAGAATATCAATCTTGAAGAGTTAAAATCCAAACCATTTCCATTTCTTCTAGCAAATAACTTTGAAGATAAAATCCTCAATTATTCAATAAATGATTTTCAATTTGAATGGAAATACGACGGCATCAGAATGCAATTAATTAAAAGATCAGGTAATGTTTCTTTATGGACAAGAGGGCAAGAATTAGTAAATGAATCTTTCCCAGAATTAGTAGAAAAAATGTCATATGTGAAAGATAATTTTGTGCTTGATGGGGAATTATTAGTTTGGAATTTTAAAGAACAAATTCCCTTTGATTTTTCTTTTATTCAAAAAAGAATAAATAGAAAATCTCCTACTAGATCAATCCAAATAAAATATCCAATTATTTTTATTGCTTATGATCTTTTAGAGATTAATGGAAGAGATATAAGAGAAATTAAATTAGAAAATAGAAGAATTGAGTTAGAAAAATATTTTTCAAAATGGCAAAATGAAACTATGAATAATATCACTGATATTTTCAGAATATGCGATTTAATCTATCCTAAAGATTGGTCTGATGTTTTAACTTTTAAAGAAAAATCTCGAGAAAATAATACTGAAGGATTAATAATTAAGAACAAAAGGTCTCCATACACTTCTGGAAGAAAAAAAGGTATTTGGTGGAAATATAAAGTTGATCCCATGCAATTGGATGCTGTTCTAATTTATGCTAAGGCCGGGAGTGGTAGAAGAGCTGGTCTTTATACAGATTATAGTTTTGCATTATGGAAAGACCAAGAATTAATTAAATTTGCAAGTGCATATTCTGGTTTAACGAATAATGAGATTAAAGAGTTAGATAAATGGATAAGGAAAAATACAATAGAAAAATTTGGACCTGTTCGATCATTGAAACCAGAAATGGTATTCGAAATATCTTTCGAAAAAATACAAATTTCAAAACGTCATAAGTCAGGTATAGCAGTAAGATTTCCAAGAATAACAAAATGGAGAAAAGATAAAAAAATCAATGCTGCAGATAGCCTAGAGAATGCTTATAAACTGATGAAAAAAATATCATGAAGAATATTACGCAAAATAGTAAGCAAAATAATTTAATTTCTAAAATTAAACAGTTTTTCTTCACAAATGGATGGGAGCCATTACCTTATCAGATCGAATCTTGGGAAGCTTTTTTAAATGGGAAAAGTGGAATAATACAAGTTCCTACTGGATGCGGCAAAACTTATGCTGCATTAATGGGACCTCTATCACAGATGGAAGATCCCAAAAATAATAAAAGTGTAAATATATTATTAATAACGCCTTTAAAAGCATTAAGTAGAGATATAAAAAATTCCATAGAATTAGCAGCTTTACATTTTAATAAAGGAATAACTGTTGAAATTAGGAATGGGGACACAACTCCATATGAAAAGAAAAAGCAATTAACTAAACCACCTAATATTCTCATTACCACTCCAGAGTCTCTATCTCTTTTACTTTCTAATAAAGAATCCAATAATCTGTTCAAGGAGTTGTCATCAATAATTATTGACGAATGGCATGAATTAATGGGTAGTAAAAGAGGTAACCAGTGTGAGTTATCTTTAAGTTGGCTAAGAGGTAATATAAAAAATTTACAAATTTGGGGAATGTCTGCAACTATAGGAAATATTGAAGAAGCAGCAAGAGCAATAGTTGGCATGAGCGCTATTAAACCCAAAATCATAAGTACAAATATTCAAAAAGAGATCGAAATTATAAGTGTTTTGCCAGAGGAGGAAACCACCTTTCCATGGAGTGGTCATCTAGGAATCAGAAGTCATTCTTCACTTTTAAAAATCCTGGATAAAAATAAAAGCACATTATTATTCACCAATACAAGAAATCAATCTGAAAGATGGTATCAATGTCTTAAATTTTTTCTCCCAGAGATGGAAGACAAAATTGCACTTCATCATGGCTCCCTTGATAAAGAAGATAGAAAAAGAGTTGAAGAAAGTGTTAAAGATGGATTAATAAAATGGGTAGTCTGCACAAGTTCATTAGATTTGGGCATTGACTTTCAACCTGTAGATCAAATCGTTCAAATTGGTAGTGCAAAGAATTTAGCTAGACTTATCCAAAGAGCGGGAAGAAGTGCTCATAGACCAGACGGGAAATCAAAAATAATTTTTATGCCTACAAATTCTTTGGAGTTATTAGAGATTAGTGCAATGAGAAGAATAATAAAAAGTGGTATATCTGAAGAAATTAGACTTCCTGAATTATCTTATGATGTGCTTTTACAACATCTAATAAGCTTGGCATGCGGAAATGGCTTTGATCCGAAAATTGAGAAAGAAAGAATTAAAAAATGTTGGAGTTATAGAAACTTAAAAGATCAAGATTGGAATTGGTGTCTTGACTTTTTAGAATATGGTGGAAAATGTCTTAAAGCATACCCAAAATATAAAAAGATAGTTAAAGAAGAATCACAAAATAATAATCAAAACTTTAAATATTTTGTAAAAGACAAATCTTTAATAAGAATTCATAAGTTCAATATTGGGACAATTACAAGTGACAAATTTGTGAATGTTAAATATATGAAAGGTAAATCCTTAGGTAATTTAGAGGAGAATTTTGCTTCGAAATTAAATCCTGGAGATACCTTTTACTTCGCCGGTAAAATGCTTCAATTTGTAAGAATCAGAGATATGATTTTATACGTTAAAAAATCAACAAAAAAAAGTTCTCTAATTCCTGCATGGGTTGGTGGTCAAATGGCAATCTCTGATCTACTATGTGAAAGTTTGAGAAAAGAAATAGATATATGCAACGAATTAGAAAATTATGATTACTTAAATCCTGAATTAAATTCATTACGCCCAATATTGAAGAAACAAAAAGTTCTTTCGAATATTCCAAAGACAGATGAATTCCTTATAGAAATATATAAAACCAAGGATTTATCAAATCTTTTTGTTTTTACGCTTGATGGCAAATTTGTAAATGAAGGAATTGCATTTTTATGGGCATTAAGATTAGCAAAATTAAAACAATCTACATTTAGTATTACTGCCAATGATTTTGGATTCAGCTTAACGACCTCAGAAGATTATGATTTTTCCATAATAAAAAAAGAAGCCGATTATTTTTTGGATAACAAAAAATTAGAAGAAGATCTAGAAAATGCAATTAATTTTTCAGAATTAACAAAACGTAGATTTAAAAATATTGCCCAAATAAGTGGACTTGTAAATCAAAATAATCCAACCAAAACAAAAACTTCCTCTCAACTTCAAATAAGTTCAAGTCTTTTATACGATGTCTTTACTAAATATGAAGAAGACCATCTTTTGATAAAACAATCGCATAAAGAAGTTAAAGAATATCAATTAGAAAATAGAAGGATATCTAAATCATTAGAAAGATTAAAAAATTTAAAAATGCTTCTAAACGAGATAAAAACTCCTACTCCTTTTGCTTTCCCTTTATTAGTCGAAAGACTTAAAAATACTTTAAGTAATGAACCAATAGAAAAAAGAGTAGAAAAACTTATAAAAAAATATAGTGATTAAGTGAAAAAAAATTCTTTTAAATTTTGTTGGGAAGATACATTGTTAGAGATGCTTCCTTCAAGAGCGTTATTTTTACCGGAAACAAAAGATTTGTTAATATGCGATATTCATCTTGGGAAAGCTGAGTATTTTCAGCAAAATGGTATACCTCTTACTAATAATTCAGATAAAAACAATTTCGCAAGAATAAAAAAAATAGTAAAAAAATATAGTCCTGAAAAGTTAATAATATTGGGAGATTTATTCCACAGCAAATATTCTATAGATAAAACTCTTCAAAAAAAAGTTGAGGATCTTCCTGAACTACTAAAAACTAATGTTGAACTCGTCCTCGGGAATCACGATGTAGGTTGTGATATTAAAAATGTAAAAATTTTGGATATTAGAAAAACTAAAAATATTACTTTTAGCCATGAACCAGTTGATTTAGGCGATAATAAAACCTTGAATATTTGTGGACATTATCATCCAAAAATCTATTTAAAAAGCAATAGAGATAAATTATCTTTTAGGTGTTTTGCAATGGATAAGAATAAAAATACTTTATTTTTACCTGCATTTGGAGACTTAACAGGAGGATATCCCTGCAAAAAATCATTCAAAAAATGGGCAATAGTTTCCGAAGAAGAAATTATTGAAATAAAATCTTAAGAAAAATCTTGTTAAAGTGGCTTAAATTTTTCATTTAGATATGCCAATTTATACTTAAAAGTCTCGTTTAGTTTTTTTATCAATTAACTTATATTTATTATTTTTACAAGTAAAAATAAAAAACATAAAATTTATACCGCTAATGACCCTTTCTTTAGCAGACAATACACGTTATAAAAAAAATAAACGCATTTTATAGAAATGAAAAAATTAATAGGCTTGATTTTATTTCCATTTCTTGTTATCCCATTTGGGGCAAAAGCAAATGATAATTTCTCCGTTGAAATAGAAGCACTTACACTCGTAATGGAGCAATATAAAGAAGATCCTGAATCAAGTGTTGAATTAGACATAGAAGATAAAAAGCCAAGTTACATGGCTCTTAAACAAGACGAATGCAATGCCACTGTTAAAGTTACAGAAAAAACAGGATTAGAGATAGTAAATACTGAATCATTCGATGTAAATGTCTGCTTGAAAGAAATCTATAAAGTAATCAACTAAATAAGCAGGTTTTAAAAATATAATAAAAAAAATAAATTAAAGAGGTCTTTTACTTAAAGAAGGTAAGACCTAGAGACCTAACAGAAAACTTTGGAACGGGTTCTGCATGTCCAATTAATAACTACAATACAATTGTAGAGGTGTAATTAAAAGTACAAAACCTAAAATTATTTTTAAATAATTATTTCTTCTTTGATAATGTTTGTGATTCTTCTCTAGACATTAAAGCTTCTATTTGAGCAAGAACTTTTTGAAGTTCATCCGTTTTTGTAAGAGATGCTTCTGCTACTTCTCTTAATTTTTCTAACTGTTCTTTAGTTTTATCCATGATAAATAAATTAGAAATTAACCACTTTTAAAAATGGTTTTAATACAGATTTTTTACTCCCACACAGATTCATATTCTCTCTTTTTTTTGTAAAGTCAAATAAATTTCCTTTTATGAAGGTTTTATGAGGACTTCCAATTAATTCTTTTTTTATAATTGAAACCATAAGATTACCTGAATTAGAAAAACTTTTAATTTATGAAGTAAATACTGGTAATCCTATTGTTGCAGTTGTTATTAGAGCCCCTGCAAAAATCAAGAAAGGTAAAATGGGATAGTTTTTCAAAGACAAACTTAGTTATTCGAGATAACTATATAGGTATTTATACTGTTTGTCTACCCCTCACCTTTCTTAAGGTAAAAATTTTTCTTTTAAAAGTAAAAATTAAACATCAACCAAATTTACCTGATATGTATTCCTGAGTAGTTTTTTCTTTTGGAGAGTTAAAGATTTTCTTTGTCGTATTAAATTCGGCAAGATATCCCACTTTGCCATCAAAACCATCATCAAATGCAATCGCATTGAAAAATGCAGTCATATCACTAACTCTTAATGCCTGTTGCATATTATGAGTAACGATTATTATTGTGTAATTCTTCTTAAGTTCATGCATTGTCTCTTCTATTTTCAAAGTGGAAATAGGATCTAAAGCTGAACATGGCTCATCCATCAGAATTATTTCAGGCTCAATAGCAATGGTTCTTGCTATACATAGTCTTTGTTGTTGGCCACCAGATAAGGAGTATCCGCTTTGATCTAACTTATCCTTACATTCGTCCCATAAAGCAGCTTTTTTGAGTGAACTTTCTACTAGTTCATCCATATCTCCAGTAAATCCATTAATTCTTGCTCCAAATGCAATATTTTCGTAGATAGATTTTGGGAAAGGATTAGGTTGCTGAAAAACCATCCCAATTCTTCTTCTTACTTCAACTGGATCAATTCTTTTGTCATAAATATTAGTTCCATCAAAGAGGACAGTTCCTTTTAATGAGCAATTAGGTATTAGATCATTCATTCGATTTAAAGATCTAAGGACGGTAGATTTACCACATCCAGAAGGACCAATTAGTGAAGTTATATCGCCTTGTTTGAAATTACAAAAAACATTTTTTACTGCCTCATTTTTTCCATAACTAATAGAGACATTCTCAAGAGATAAAATGTTATTCTTTTGTGCCTTTTTATTATTTTTAATCATTTATAACCTCTTAGTTTTCTCATTAAAAGCGGCCAGTATCCTTGAAAATATATTTACTGATAGTATCGACAAAACAAGAATAAAGGAAGCTGCCCAGGCTAATTTGTTCTGTGCATCATAAGGTTCAAGTGCAAAATTATAAATAAGAACTGCTAAAGAACCCATCTCATAAAACAAGTCTTCAAAGCCTGTTATGTAGTAGTAAGAAAATAAAGCCGTAAATATCAAAGGCGCTGTTTCACCTGCAGCTCTTGCGATTCCAAGTACAACGCCAGTACCAATAGATCTAAAGGCAGAGGGCAAAGTAACTTTCAATATGGTTGTATACATACTTGCTCCAACACCAAGAGACGCATATCTTAATTCGTTAGGCACAAGCTTTAAACCTTCGTCAGTGGTCTTAATCACGGTAGGCAACATCAATATTGAAAGAGCCATACCTCCTGCCAAACCGCTATACATGCTTCCAAATAAGATCTTTGTAGAAACAATTAAGGCATAAATAAATACTCCAGCAATAATTGAAGGTACTCCAGCTAAAATATTTATCCCGAATCTGATAAATCTTGAAAAAGCACCGCCTTTAGAATATTCCGCTAGATATATTCCACCTCCAACACCTACTGGTATGGCAATAATTGAAGCAATGGTAGTTATTATTAATGTCCCTATTAATGCAGGATTGATACCTCCTGCATCCAAATCATCTCCAGGAGGATTTGGTTCTAAAGTAAATAATTCTGGTGTGATTTGAGATCCACCTTTGTAAAGGATATAAGTCACTAGAAAAATCAAAGGAAGTATTGCTATCAATGCACAAATTACTGATAAAGAAGTAAAGAATTTATCTCCTATATTTCTTGATAATCTTTTCTGGTAATAAAGTGAATTCATTATTATCTAATATTTGAGACTAAATTTCTTAACTAGCCATTGTGCAAAGATATTAACCACTAAAGATAGAATCATCAGTACAAAAGCCGCATAAAAAAGTGATGAAACCTGACTCCCATCAGCTTCCCCAAACTGGTTTGCAAGCATGGAGGAAATGGTATATCCAGGAGACAATAGAGACCAACTAAATGCATTTGAATTACCAATAATCATTGTTACAGCCATTGTTTCTCCCATTGCCCTGCCTAAAGCCAATAGAACTCCTGCCATAATTCCTGATAATGCTGCCGGCAAGATTACTGAAAATATTGTTTTCCATCTACTTGCTCCAATTCCATAGGCTGCATTTCTTAACTTTTCAGGAACTTGATTAAGTGAATCCCTTGCAATGGAAGTCACAATTGGCAAAAGCATCACTACTAAAATTAATATTGCTAACAAGGAATTCCTACCTGTAGGTTCAGTACTGAATAAAGGTATCCAACCAAAAAAATTATGTAAAAAGACAAAAAATGTCCTAAAAAAAGGTTCCATTACAAATATTGCCCAAAGCCCTAATACAACTGATGGTATAGCTGCAAGTAATTCAACAAAAGAACCTATTATTTCTCTAAAAACTTTCGGCACAAAGTCCTCGGTAATAAATATTGCGGTTCCAACTCCCAAAGGGATAGTTATTAATAGCGACAGGAATGAAGTTACTAGTGTGCCATATATTGCAGTAAAAGCTCCGTATTCATCTTTTACTGGATTCCATTCAGAGGTTACGAGAAACTTCAAGCCATACCTCGAAAAGGATTCAAATGACTGAAAAAAGACTACTAAAATTATTCCTAAAAGTATTATTGCTACGAAACTAGACAAGACTAGGGCAGTATTCTTGAAGATAATATCTATATTTTTTTCGATACCGAATCTTTTACGATTCTTGAAAAGAGTTAATTTCTCTTCCATTAAAAAAAGAATATCTCTATAAATCTACTACTAAATGCTGTAAAAGACTTTAAGAGGACTTAAAGGTATATGAAAGTCATGATAATTTGACATCTATTAAAATTTTTAACTACCTATTTTTTCAACGGCAGCTCTTGACTTATCAAGAATATCTCCTTTTAAGGGGATAAATCCAAGGGATGAAGCCTTATCTTGATACTCATCACTTAACAATGTATTAAAGGCTTGTTTGATTGCTTTAGTGTTTCTACCATTACCTTTTTCGTAAGCAAGTATCCATGTCAATGAAGCGATAGGGTACGCTCCTTTTGCTGTTGGATTAGGATTTTTACCCGCAAGATTTTCATCTAAAGTAATACCATTAAGAGCCTTAGCTCCTGCTTCTGCAGATGGTTTTAGAAACTCCCCTGAAAGATTTTGAAGTGCAGCAGCCTTAACATTACCTTTAATATATGACTGATTTACATAACCAATTGCTCCTGGAGTGTTTTGAATTACACCTGCTACACCAGAATTACCTTTTGCTCCAACGCCAGCTGGCCACTTAACTGATTTACCAGTTCCTAAAGTCCATATTGGTGAAAATGCTTCCATAGAGTTTG
The DNA here is from genome assembly GCA_003211415.1 of Prochlorococcus sp. AG-670-M15. Taxonomy (GTDB): domain Bacteria; phylum Cyanobacteriota; class Cyanobacteriia; order PCC-6307; family Cyanobiaceae; genus Prochlorococcus_A. The sequence goes on from QCSV01000028.1 coordinate 12,959, forward strand.
TGAAAGCCTTAGTAGTTCCTGAACCATCAGAACGATGCGTCCAAGTTAACTTTCCTGATTTACAGCCTAATTCTTTCCAGTTTTTAACCATACCCATTGCAACTCGTACTGCTTGCTCTTGAGTAAGTTTCAAATCGCAATCATAGTTATAACCAAAAGCGATAGTTCCACCAACCATAGGTATTTGAACAAGTCCTCTAGTAACTTTCTCTATATCAGAATCTTTCATAGGATCATCTGATGCACCAAAGTTTACGGTTTGGTCTATAAAAGCTTTTCTTCCAGAGCCGGAACCAACTGCTTGGTAATTAACCCTTGGTCCACCAGATTTGGCTAAGTCAAAAAACCACCTAGTATAAATTTTCGAGGGAAATGTAGCTCCTGCTCCGCTCAATCTTTTTGATGCCATCGCAGATGGAGAAAGTATCAATGAAATTGCAGAAGAGAAAATGAGGGTTTTTTTAAAAATGCCCACTTAGTAATGAGAAATAAGTTTGTTAATTATAAAGTTAATTTACAGCCTTAAAGAAATTTAAAAATTGAAAGATTTATATATCAAATTATTTTGATAAATCTATTTTAATAGCTCTACTGCCACAACAAGATTTCCTAAAAGTCCGTTCAAAATATTTAATTGTTCTTTACTACCAAATGCTATTAATACCTGACCTGGTTGAAGTATGAAATTCCCTCCAGGGTTGGTGAACAACTTTTCATTTTCTTTAATAGCTAAAATTTTTGCACCGCTTTTTTTACCTATTCCAAGTTCAGAAAGTGATCTTTTCTCTGCAGTTTCAAAAAGACTAATATCATTACTTAATTCAAATTCTTCAATTTCACATTCACTTCCTGCAAGCAGATCAAGAAAGTCAATAGCAATAGGTCTTAAAGCCATTGATGCCATAGCTCGCCCTGCTGCAATATAAGGACTTACTACTATACTTGCTCCAGCTAATCTCAACTTACTTGCAGCTTCTTCAGTGCCTGCTCTTGCTATTACTCTTATAGAACTTCTTATCCCTTTAGCACTTAAAACGACATATAAATTAGCAGCATCATTAGGTAAGGTAACAACCAAACTTTTGCATTTTTCTAATCCTGCTAGTTTTAAAGTCTCATCAAGAGTTGCATCAGCACAAAGAACTTCTAAACCATTTTCTTCAGCAATCTTTTTTCTATCTTCGTCACTCTCAACAACGATAATTGGAATATTTTGCGTTTTTATTTGGTTAGATATTTCCTGACCTACCCTCCCATATCCGCACAAAATTACATGATTTTCCATTTTTCTAAGAAGTCTTTTAAAACGTAATTCGTTTACTCTTTGAAAATAGCCGGATTCGAATAATCTAACAGCTTTTTGAAAGGTAAATTGAATAAAGATCAATCCGCCTACGATTACTAAAACAGTTACGATCCTGCCTTCAGGACTTAAAGGTTGAACTTCTCCAAAACCAATAGTGGTTATTGTGATTAGAACCATCCATAAGCAATCACTCCATTCCCATCCCTCTGTTATTCGATAGCCAATTGCACCTAAAAAAAACAGAAAGAATAAAGAATAAATAAGACCAAGCCAAGGCCTTAAATAGTCTTTAATAAAATAGAACTCAAATAATCTAAGCTTCATATCCCTTATTATCGTTAACTATTCAAAAATTTCAAAAAAATTTTCTATTATGTTCCTAAAACTATTTATTTGTTTAAGTGAAATACATATTAAGCAGGATAATAATATTTATTTTCGTAGCTGTATGCATTAAACAAATGATTACTGTCTCAGGTCTTATTTAATAATTCATTGAAAATTAATTCAAGGTTTTACTTGTACCGATTCAATAAGAAAATCAGAAGCTGTTTTTAACCAATCAGCGACTGTAAGACGAAGGTCAGGTTGAGAATATACAAGTGCGACAATAATTACAACTAAGATTATCTTTACCATGGCAATTCAAATATTCTTATGAATTAAAGCACACCTATTTAGTAAAAAGAACCTTAAATTTATAAAAAACAGATTAATTAAAATTTCTCTAATTGATTAAACAAGTATTCTACTCTTCTTAGATTAACGCCTAAATCTGATTGACCTAATCTTGCTGCAGATCTTATTTGAATGATTCCTTTAGATCTATCTACATAACTTCTTACATCAAGCTTTAAAATTTCAAGATCATCAGGAAATCTAAAAATCAAGCTTCTACAAACACCTCTCCAATAATTCCTTCCACTTTCAATAACTTCTGTGCGAGGTAAACCTTCTGCCAGAGAAACAAGTTGAATAAACTTTTGATCAACATTTATTAGTTTCTTTTCTACTAAGACACTATTTAATGGATTAGTTATTGGAGAAAGACCTTGAATGGAGGAAACCATATTTTTAAGAGCAATGTAGATGTTCTAACCGATTTCACATACAATGTGAGAGAAAAAAGTAAAGAATTTTCCAATAAATTTGATCTCTTTATAAAGATTCCTTATTTTGTGATCAAAATTCTAAAATTTGAGATTTTTTATTGTTTTTTTTGATAAAGATGGTTGCCTAATTTGTTTACTATTTAGTTTCCTAACCCATATAAAAACTCCCACAAACAAAAAAATTTCAACAATAATTCCAACCTTTATTAAACTCATTTTTTATCCTCTTTTTTCTTGTTGGTGCCCTCTATGTATGGCACAAGAATATTTAATAACCACTTTTTAAATGAACTTAAAGGTTTCATAATCTATTTACTTGCCTTTTCTCCACATACTCCTACCTTTAATGAGATCCTCTATATTTGGCCAAGCTGCTATTAATTCTTTAAGTGCCTTTCTATTAGGAGTATAGAAAACACAAGACAATGCACTTATTACATAAAGTATGAACCATAACTTACTTTCTGAATAAGCTAAAAACAAGGAGAAAAGAAAACTTCCAATAAAGAAAAAGAA
>QCSV01000029.1 GCA_003211415.1 Prochlorococcus sp. AG-670-M15
GCTTGATTGAGAATGTTTAATAGGTTCTAATAATTGATCGACAAATTCATTTAACTGTAATGATGATTCGAATTCGTAGTTTGACCAGTTTATCTTTGGTCTTTTAAAAAATTTTTTTAAAATATTTTTGCCCCGAAATAAGGACATAATAATATTTTGATACTAAATTAATTTTAACTTATTAAATACCTGTATTTAAAGAATATTATTATGTCTCTCTGCAATAGCAGGATGCCGTAGGATAGAATCCATGAGTCTCACGCCTCTTAGTTGATTTATTAAAGGCATATGTCCATCAGGAGCATCCAATGACCAACAAAAAGACCCAGGATATCTAGTCCACAAGCCCTCTTTTTTCCAACCTATTTTCGGCCACATTAATTCATATTTTTTCCCTACTGATTTTAATATCTTTGCCTGAATTGAGAATCCAAATCTACCAGTAGAGTAAATAGTCCATAATCTATCAATTGTTTCAAGATCTTTACCTGACATATTCTGAACTTCACTATAGAAAACATATCCTCGTTTTTCAGCTAATTTTCCAGCTAATTTTCTTAGATAGGAACTTGTTAATCTATCTGCTTCTTCAAATTTTTGCTCAACCAACATCAATTGAAAATCTTCATAATTAATATCAATATCTGAATATGTAGTGAACCAATTATTGAATTTAGAGTTTTCAAAGAATTCAGGCTTAAATTTTTTTAAAACTTGCAATATCCAACCAGCAGCCCAGTCATCTCCTTCACTATCAAAGATATCAAACAGTGAAGGGCCAAGATTAAAAATATTTTCTACTTCAGATTCTATTTGAGTTAATGAATTTATTCTTTTTCTTTGATTAGAATCTACAAATTTTTTTATCAGATCTAATGTAGCGCTATTATAGTTAACTTGTTCTTTGTTATTCATTTGAAAAAATCAATCTAAAAATTAAAACTATCCATGTATTTCAAAAGAAAAGAACTAGAGAAATTTAGAAGTTTTAAAGGACCACTTATAGATGTTAGAAGCCCGAGTGAATATTATAAAGGACACCTGCCTAATTCTATTAACATTCCACTATTTGATAATGATGAGAGATCTATAATTGGAACGATTTATAAAAAAGAAGGAAGAAAAAAAGCAGTCATAGAGGGATTAAAATTTTTTGAAAAAAATTTGGAATTATTTCTTGATAATTTATTCATGAATATTGAGTCTTATAAAACTATTCCTAATAAAGATAATGAATTTTTTATCAGAATATATTGCTCTAGAGGAGGAATGCGTTCACAAAGCATTGCTTGGCTACTAGAAAAATTTAACTTAAATCCAATAACACTTAAGGGAGGATACAAAATATATAGAAGATGGGTATTAGATAGTTTCACAAAAAAGCTGAATATAGTAGTTATTGGCGGAAAAACAGGAACAGGAAAGACAAGATTATTATCATTACTAGAGAAATATAAATATCAAACTATTGATCTTGAAGGATTTGCTTGTCATAGAGGAAGTACATTTGGAGGTTTAGGAATGAAAGAACAACCTTCAAATGAACAGTTTGAAAATATAATTGCAGAAAAATTGAATTCATTTAAAACTTCTAATAATATTTTTGTAGAAGCAGAAAGTGCAAATATAGGTAAATGTAAAATTCCTCATGAATTCTTCAATCAAATGAAAAAATCAAGAAGAATTGAAATTTTAAGGAGCGAATCAAACAGGTTAGAAGAGTTGATAGATACCTATAGTGTTTTTAAGAAAGAAGAACTACAAGAATCTGTTTTAAGAATAAAAAAAAGATTAGGACCTCAAAGAACTCAGGTAGCTCTTGAATCAATTAATAATGAGAAATGGGACTTAGTATGCAGATCAGTTCTAGAGTATTACGATAAGTGTTATGAATATGAAAAAGTTGGAAAAAAAAATATAAAGTTATTAGATTTAACCGACAAAAAATATGATGAAAACATAATAGAATTAATAAATAATGTTTTATAAAAAATTGACAAACGAATAAGAAAAATATTTCTTAAGATAAAACATTATAAGCAGAAAATTATGACAGCAATTAAAACTGCAAAAATACAATTTTATGAAGGGACTGATGAACCAGTAGTGCCTGAAATAAGACTTACTAGGAGTAAGGATGGTACTACCGGACAGGCATTATTTTTGTTCGAAAAACCTCAGGCATTATCTTCAATTACAGACGGTGAAATCACAGGTATGCGTATGATAGACGCTGAAGGTGAAATACTAACCAGGGAAGTTAAGGTAAAGTTTGTTGATGGAGAACCAATATTTTTAGAAGCAGTTTATATATGGAAGAACTCACCAGACTTTGATAGATTTATGAGATTTGCAAATAGTTATGCTAAATCTAATGGATTAGGATATTCTGAAAGTAAATAGAGAATTTTTCTAAATTGAGTAGTTCATCATATTTCAAGTTAGCAGTAATTTTAATCACATCTTTAATAATATGGACTTTAAAAGATTTCTTGCTTTTAATAATCTGCTCTTTAGTGATTTCAAATATTGTTTGTAATTTATGTAATCAAATACAAAAGGGGGTAAGAATACCTCGACCTCTATCTTTGTTTATCGTGTTAACAGTTATATCGTTAGTAGTATTTACAATTTTTATTCTTGTATTACCTCCGTTTGTTAGTGAATTCAATGAGATATTAGTTGATATTCCAAATGGCTTATCTAGGATAAATATTCTGGTTAATACAAATCTGAACAAATTTGATAACCTACTTTATGGTGAAGAATCTGAAAATGTTATAGACATTTTTAATCTTATAAATAACGTATTTTCCATTCCAGATGCTGCAACTATTGCAAAAGCAATTCAAGAAAGTTTCAAGAACTTAATTAATATCGCAGGGAATCTGGGTTCTGGTCTATTAAAACTAATTTTCATTTTAGTAGTCAGTTTGATGATTTCTATTGAACCAAAACAATACAAGGAAAATATACTTCTATTAATTCCTAAAAATTATCGCAATAAATTTAGAAATATTCTTGATAAATGTAATATTGCACTAGCAAACTGGACCTTTTCTATGGTTATAAGTTCATTATCAGTAGGGCTATTATCATTGATAGTCTTATCTATATTAGATGTCAAATATGTTGTCTCAAATGCTTTAATAGCTATGGTATTGAATATAATACCAAATATAGGTCCAGTTATTAGTGGTATATTTCCAATTTCAATTGCGCTATTAGATAATTTTTGGAAACCACTGGCCGTATTAGGAGCCTATATAATCATTCAAAATATTGAAAGCTATATAATAATGCCATCTATTATGAAAAGAAAAGCAAACTTGCTTCCTGGTTTGACATTAATATCGCAATTTGGATTCACCTTCATTTTTGGTCCATTAGGTTTAATACTATCTCTTCCATTAGCTGTAGTAATACAGGTTTTAATCAAAGAATCATTTAAAGATATTTAAAACCTACTAAATTAATTTTTTATATAAATATGGGTAGGAAAAAAGTATAAAGAAAGCTAAAGGATGTTTTCCAATAGCAAAATATAGTGAACTAAAAGTAAAGTGATCAAATAATATTCTTAGCTCAGTAGAAAGATCTATCAAAACTAAAGAAAATAAAATTATCAAATAGTAATTCAATTTCATAAAATTACAAACTTAAGCTTTATCTTTAAGCAACAAAGATGGAGCCAATAAAATACTTGAATAACTTCCAACAATAATTCCTAATGATAAGGCCAAAGAAAACCAAAATAGTGAGTAAGATCCAAACAAAATTATGCTTATTAATGGGATAAGGGTTGTAATACTGGTAAAAGTTGTTCTCCTAAATGATTCGTTTACTGATAATTGAATAGTTTCGTTGTAGCTTTCTTTCTTTGATTTTAAATTTTCACGAATTCTATCAAAAATAATAACAGTATCATTCACAGAATAACCAGCAATAGTTAACAAAGACACAGCAAATAAACTATTTACCTCGACAGATAATATAATTCCCAACCAAGAGAAAATACCAAATACGATTAATAAATCATGGAATAAAGCTAATAATGCAAATAATGCATATTTTTTATCAAATCTAATAGTTATATATAAAGATATTGCAAATAAAGAAACTAACAATGAAGTAACACAATTAGTAAGTAATCTTTTCCCAAGCTTTGGACCTATTAATCTTGAATCCTTACTCTCATAATTTAGAGGTCCAATAATATTATCAAGATTAGTAATAAGATTATTTGATTCTTCGATACTAAGATAAGGGGTTCTTATTGAAATTAATTTATTATTATTTTGGAATTGCAATTTAATATTATTTAAGACGTTTTTATTTTTAGAGATCTCTTTTAAATTTACTAAAACTGAATCAGGGGAAAAATTAGAACATTCCTCTTCACAAACTCTCTCTATTCTTAGTTCATTTCCCCCAACAAAATCCATCCCTAAATTTATGGGTTTCTTATAAGAAGTATTAAAAGTAGAATATAAAATTCCTAAAAGACTAAACAATATAAGAATAGTTGAAAAACTAATTATCTTTCTTTTATTTTTTATTAATTCGAGATTATAATTCATGGAAAATTAGATATAAAAATTTAATTTGAAAAAATATTCCTGGGTAAATAAAGATTTTTTTGTCTTAAAGATTGATATGTTGTAAAAAACCGCAAAATAGTTTTAGAACAATTTAATGATGTAAACAAGCTTATTAAGACTCCAATTCCTAATGTTGCGGCAAAACCTTTAACAAAATTTGTTCCTAATAAAAACAATACAAAACAACTTAGAAGAGTTGTAATATGGCCATCAACTATCGATGAATTAGCTCTTAGAAAACCGCTATCAATAGATCTTGTGAGAGTATTACCATTGTATAATTCTTCTCTAATTCTCTCAAATATTAGAATATTTGCATCAACAGCCATTCCAATGCTAAGTATAAGTCCAGATATTCCTGGTAAAGTCAAAGTTACAGGAATTAAGGAATATAAGGCTAAGTTAAAGAAACCATAAAGTACTAGAGAAAGAACTGAGACAAAACCTAGAATTCTATAATTAAAAATCATAAATATACCAACAAAAATTAATCCACTAATAGCTGCATAAAGACTTTTTAAAATATTTTTGGATCCCAACAGAGCTCCTATAGTGTTAGTTTCTACTATTTCAATTGGTAATGGCAATGAACCTCCTTTAAGTTGAACCTCTAATTCTCTAGCATTTTCAGCACTAAAATTACCGCTTATTGTTGCTGATCCACCTGTAATCCCAGTATTAATAAACTGACTACCAACACTGGCTTCACTTATTGATTCGCCATCAAGAATGATAGCTAAAAGTTGATTAGTGCCAGCAATTGACTTTGTAATTTCCGCAAATTTTTCACCTCCTGAATTACTAAAAGTTAATAAAACTTCCCAATTACTATTCGTTTGTTCTTGTCTCCTTCCTGCGTTAATAAGATCTTTACCAGATAAATCTGTTTTAATAAATAAATTTGTAATTTCTTTATCAACATACTTTTTAATTTCAATTAAATTACCATATAAATCATTATTAGAAGATGAGTAATTTAATTCTTGCTCTATCTCTTTAAGGTCATCTTGAATAATTTTTAATAAATTATCATCATATTGACTTTTTTCAGAAGAAGAATATTCTTCAATTAATTCTTTAATATTAAATCTCTGAAGTTGTAAGGTTTTTAAATCTGAAAATGTTCCTTCTTTTTGAGTCCTAAATTCTAATAAAGCAGTCTTACCTAAAACTCTTGAAGCAACTGTTGGGTTTTGTTCTCCAGGTAATTCTAAAATTAATTGATCTCCACCTAGGGTTTGCAAGTTAGACTCAGAAACCCCTAGGTTGTTAACGCGTCTATCTATAACAGAATTAACTGCATCAAGTTCTTCCTTTGTTACCTTCCCTTCCTCTTTAATAATTTGTAGAGTAAGTTGAGAACCCCCTTGTAAATCCAATCCTAACTGTAGGGGATAATTTATTAAAAGATAAATAGAAAACGTAAGTAGAAATATAATAAAAAAAAGCCAGCCTTGCCTTCTTTTCATTGCCTATATTCTCCCACTAATTAAATCTTCAACTTTTTCAACTATTTGATGGGCTTGGATTATTGTCAAATTTTCAAGATTCCCATTATAAGGAGTTGGAATATCCTGACTAGATAATCTAATTGGTCGGGCATCAAGATCATCGAAACACTCTTCTGTTATCAAGGCAATTAATTCTGCACCAATACCTCCAGTCTTCATACATTCTTCAACAATAATTACTTTATTTGTTTTTCTTATAGATTTTGAAATGGTTTCCATATCAAATGGTTTTAAACTTATTAAATCGATTAACTCAACATCTATTCCTTTTTTTTCTAGTTCTTCAAGAGCTTTAAGGCAGTGATGTCTCATTCTTGAGTAAGTCAATAAAGTAATATCATTACCTTCTTTTACAACATCAGCCTGATCTAAAGCGCAAATATAATCACCCTCAGGTAATTCTTCAGACAAATTGTATAGAAGAACATGTTCGAAAAATAGAACTGGATTATCATCTCTTATAGCTGCCTTCATTAAACCTTTAGCATTTGTAGGTGTACTGCATGCAACAATCTTTATACCGGGAACTGCGTGAAAATATGCTTCAAGTCTTTGACTGTGTTCAGCACCAAGTTGACGACCAACTCCTCCAGGTCCTCGAACTACTGCTGGTATCTTATAATTTCCACCACTTGTATATCTAAGCATACCCATATTATTTGATATCTGATTAAAAGCTAAAAGCAAAAAACCCATATTCATACCTTCTACTATTGGTCTTAACCCAGTCATTGCTGCACCTACAGCCATACCCGTAAAACTATTCTCTGCAATTGGAGTATCTAAGACTCTTAACTCTCCATATTTTTCATATAAATCCTTAGTTACCTTATAAGATCCTCCATATTGTCCAACATCTTCCCCCATAACGCACACATTTACATCATTTGCCATTTCTTCATCTATAGCCTCTTTCAAAGCATTGAATAATAATGTTCCAGCCACAATTAATTACCTAATTAATCACATATATAATCCTACCACTTTGATTAATTTATCCTCCTTCAGCAAAGGTTATAAGTAGTAATATTGACAAAATCATACCTGGTGAAAGCAATAGTATTAAAAGCCCTAGGTCATGTAAAGACATTCAAAGAAAGTATTTTTATTATGATATTTGCAATTCAACTTTTCTTCAGAAAAAAACTGCGAATAAATACAATAAAAAGTCCAATACCAATAAAGGCAAAAGAAAAGGTTAGCAAAAAAGATAATCCAATTATTAAGGTGTTAATACTAGAAGAAATATTTTGGACTATTTCAGAAGAATTAGATGGTTTATGTATTGAAAAATAAATTGCAATTTTATTACTTAAAAAATAAAAAAATATAAATAATAAAAAACTGGTTAATGATCCTGCAATAAAATTTAACGGTCCTTTTTCAGGAATATTTTTTTCAATATTCTCAGTACTATTATCGGCCACAATAGAATTATGTAAAAAAAAAAATTTAAATGAATGTTATTCCCTTTTTAAGGAAAGTGCAAACCCATGAATCGTAACCTTTATCTTTAAATAATTTATTATTTGCAGTTAATTCTTTTTTAGCAGTATTTACATCTTTAAAGAGTGCAAAGCATGTAGGGCCCGATCCACTCATAGAAAATGTCAAACAATTATCTAAATTAGAAAGTAAATATAATGCCTGTTTTACAGAATCATTCTCATTTTCAACAACTAACTGCAAATCATTTTTTATAATTAAATCTTGATTATCAAAATTTAAGTTATTTAAACCATTATCTCTTAGATTTTTTCTTATTTTCTCAATCATTTCTCTATTAGTAATATATTGATCACAAAATCTATTACTATATTCTTTATAAATTTCAGCAGTAGATACTGATACATTTGGATTTTTTAAAAGAATTACTCCATATTCAAAGTTAGAATCTAATTTCTCCAAAATTTCGCCTCTTCCAAAACATAATTGAAGACCACCATTTATAAAAAAGGGAATATCAGAACCTAAAGTTGATCCTAATGAACATAATATTTCTTGATCTAAGTTCAAATCCCATAACTTATTAAGACCAATTAATGTTGCTGCTGCATTACTGGATCCACCAGCTAATCCTGCACCAATTGGAATATTTTTTCTTAAAAATATATTCGCACCGTAATTTATATTTGATTTTTTCCTTAATAAATTTGCTGATTTAACTATTAAGTTATCACTAGACAAGCTTAAATCATTACAATCAGATTCGAGTTTAATTAAACCTTCATTATTAATTTGAAATTCTAAATAATCTGAAAGATCAATATTTTGCATAATCATTGCTAACTCATGGAATCCATCCTTCCTTTTACCAATAACTTCAAGGTGTAAATTTATTTTGGCAGGTGATTTTATAGTGATTTTCGTTTTAGCTAAATCTTGCATATACTTAAATTTCTATTTTTTGATTTTAATACAATTTTCTGCAAGCTTAATCCATTGGTCAATTGAAATATCTTGTGGTCTTAAATTAAAACAAATTTTTGAAGATTCAGATAATTCATTTATCTCTTCATTTGAAAGTATTGAATTAAGAGTATTTCTAAGCATTTTTCTTCTTGAATTAAATGAAATCCGAAGAAGTTTATCTATATATTTTTCTAAATTAATATCTAATCGTAAATTATTTTTAATTGGTTCGAAAACTATTAAAGAAGAATAAACTTTTGGAGGCGGACTAAATGATGAAGGCGGTACATCGCAAATTCTTTTTATTTTTGATAGAAGTTGCATTCTTATACTAAGCGCACCGGCATTGGGACTTCCCTCTTTTGACAAAATCCTATCTACAACGTCTTTCTGCATTAAAAAAATTATTTTTTCGTAATTATAGTTTCTTATAATGCCCAATCTTCCTATAAAAATATCCAATAATGGGCCAGTTATATTGTAAGGAATATTTGCAATCACTTTTGTAATCTTCTTATTAACCGAATCTAAATTTGCAGAAAGAATATCTCCCTGCTGAAGTGAAAACTTATCATTATTATTGAATTTATCATTTAATAAATTTATTAAATCTTTATCTAATTCAATCGCATGTAATTTTTTAATTTCTGAATCTAATAACTTAGATGTTAAAGCTCCTTTACCTGGACCAATTTCTAAAATAAAGTCATTTTTATTAAGATCAGCAATTTCTTTAATTTTTTCTAATATTTTTTTATTTACCAACCAGTGTTGTCCAAATCTTTTTTTTTGATGATAGTCTTTAGAATTCATCTAAAAGATAAATAATATGTTTAAATTAAATATGAATTTATTTAATACTTTATATCATGAGCTTATCAAAAAAAAATTTAGATATACTCAATAAATTTAAAAAAAATAAAAATTTAAATAACGAAAGTAACAATATAAGTAATTACCCAAAAATATCTAGAAATGATAATTTAATCACCAATCCACTTAATTCAGAAGATCCCAATAAAATATTTTACTCTTTAATTGATAATTCAGAATCTTTAGAAGATACTTCTAAGATTAATAATTCACTAAGAAAAAGTGAGCTTAATCAAATTAATATGAATTCTAGAAAAGCTAATTTTTCTAAGAAATTAACAACCGAAGAGGAACTATATGATGAATTTAATTATCTTCTTGATGAATAATTAGCTTTAACATTTACTTATGCTTCAGAGTAATAGATTAACAATTTATGCTATTGGTAAAATAAAGAAACTTTGGATTAGAGATGGAATTAATCAATACAAAAAAAGAATGCCTGAACTTATCATTACAGAGTTAAAGGCTTTTAATTTAAATAATCTTAGATCCAATAACAATATTATTATCTGCCTAAGCGAAGAAGGGAAGCAGTTTAATTCAATTGAACTATGTTCTTTACTTTTAAATTTTAAAAATAAAAAAATTAATTTCTTAATCGGTGATACTGATGGAATTAGTTCAGATATAAAAATAAATTCAGATCTTATACTAAGTCTTTCTCCTTTAACTTTTCCTCACGAATTAGCTAGATTAATTCTAATTGAGCAAATCTATAGAGCTGTTTCTATATCTACCAACTCCCCTTACCATCGTTCTTAAAAAAATTAGATTTAATCTAAAATTAATCTATAAAACTTTAACAACTAACTATTTCTTGATTTTTTATTATATAGTACATATATACTATTATATTTAAGTCTTGGAGTCCTTCGGTTCAGCTAGTAAAAAGTTTAAAATCCCCTTATTAAATGATTCGGTATCTGCAGGATTTCCTTCTCCCGCAGACGACTATACAGAAGAAAATATTGATTTAAATGAACATTTAATATCTAATCCATTTAGCACTTTTTTTCTTAGAGTTAAAGGTGACTCAATGATAAATGCAGGAATTAAAGATAAAGATTTAATAATAGTAGACAAGAGTTTAATAGCCAAGCCAGGGAATATTATCATTGCAATGATAGACGGAGAATTTACAATAAAAAGATTATCTATAAAAAATGATGAATTATATTTAAAAGCAGAAAATCATAATTATCCTGATTTTAGATTTAAAAACCATATTGATGTACAGATATGGGGAGTTGTTATTTATTCAATACATAGCTATTTATGAAGATTTCAAGTATTGATGCTATAGCTCTCATAGATGCTAATAATTTTTATGCGTCATGTGAACAAAATATTAATCCTCATTTAAGAAATAAACCAGTAGTAATTTTATCTAATAATGACGGATGTATCATTGCGAGAAGTCCTGAAGCCCGAGCTTTAAAAATTAAAATGGGAACCCCTTATTTTAAGGTCAAAGATAAATTAAATAAATTAGATGTGGCAGTCCTAAGCTCAAACTACTCGCTTTATGGCGATATGAGCAGAAGACTAATGAATATACTAAAAAACTACTGCGAACAAATAGAAATTTATTCTATTGACGAAGCATTTGTCTCAATTTCTAGACCTAATGATAAAAATCTATATCCTTGGGCAAGAAACATAAGATCTTTAATATATCAGAATCTAGGGATTACCATAACAGTAGGAATAGGAGAAAATAAAGTAAGAGCAAAAATTGCTAATAAATTAGCTAAAAATATTGATTATTCAGCTGGAATATTTGACTTAGCTAAGACCAGAAATGAGAATGATTATTTAAAAAGAATTAGCGTAGATAAGATATGGGGAGTCGGGAAACAAACCTCTAATTGGTTGCAAAGTAAAGGTATTAAAAATGCAATAGAATTAAGAGATATGGAAGAAAATGAAATCATTAAGAAATTAGGCATAGTAGGAAAAAGATTGCAATTAGAACTGAAAGGTTATAAATGCCTGCCTATAGAAAAGAAAAAGAAATCAAAAAAAGAAATTCAGGTAAGCAGGAGTTTCGGTACTCCTGTCACAAAATTAGAAGACTTAACTCAAGCACTGGCGACTCACGCAATAAAAGCATCTGAGAAAATGAGAAGTCAGAATTTGCAATCATCTGATATTAGAGTATTTGCCAGAACCAGTAAATATTCAAGTCAAAATTATCAAAGAAGCGTTCATAGAAAACTTGAAAATGCAACAGACGACACAAACAGCATTTTAAAAATAGTAATTGAATTATCTAAAGAAATTTATAGTCCCGAATATAAATTTTCAAAAGCTGGCGTTTTAATGCAGGATTTAACTAATAGCGAATATTTGCAGCAATCAGTTATCAATTACAAATCTCAGAAAGATCTGAAAAAATCAGCAAATCTAATGAGAACTATTGATCTATTGAATAAAAGATTTAATAACAATGCAATTACATGGGCTATTACAAAGAAACCAAAAAGTTGGACGATGAATAAGAATTTCTTAAGTCGCTCATCTACAACTGATATAGACCAGATCCCAACTATAGTAAAATAAAAAAACATGGAATTTATTATATTTTTAAGCAAATTAGATAAAGAGATTCTTGACTTATTAATAAAAGCAAACTACGTAGTTGAAGAAAATAAAATTGAATGTCTCTTAAATAAAGAAATAAAAGGACTACATAATTTTGTAGAAAATAAAATAATAATATGTACTGAAAATGCAAAAAGGAAAACAAATTATAGAAATGAAAAGAAACGACCAAACAAAGATAACTTCAAAACAGAATTGGCAATAAGAAAAGCATTAAGACATGAAGCTACTCATGCGATTCAAAAATGCAACAACAATAAGTCCGTAGGTGATATAAAAAATTTAGAAGGTAGATTACATCAAAGTAAGAGGAAATCATTAGAGTTCTCTACTTCCAATTTTTCTGGAACTTATGCAAAAGAAGTAGAAGCTTATATTCTTGAAGACAAGCCTAAAAAGGTAAAAAATATGATTAAAAAATACTGCCTATAAATTTAAATAGAACATGTTAACTAGCAATAAAATTTCCACAGCGTTGTTTATCTAAAAAATTTATATGCTGTCTTTCTAAGTAATATAATTCCTGAAATTTAATAGCATCTGAGTTTAAATCCTTAAAAAGATCATCTATCTCTTTATTATTGTCTGATAAACCTGAAGAAGGATTATCAATCAAGATAGATATACAATTTTCTAAAGTTTTTAATCTTTGAGATCCCCAAGATTCGATCAAGTGTCTACATCTTTTTAAAGAATTATATTTCTCAAGAAGTGATAAAGTTCCAAGCAAATTAACTTTAGAATTACTAAGCAATGTTAAAAACAATTCATTTGGGTTAACAAAATTATTAATTTTGTTTAATGAGTCAGGATTATTAAGAGCTAAGTAGTCAGGTAGAAGTGAAATTAGGTTAAGGGCAGAAAAATCATTTAGAAGAATTTGACTATTTGTTTGTTTTAATTCATTTAAATAATTTAAACCCAAATTATTTTGTTCAATTTTTGAGATAGTTTCCCATAAATTTTGAATAAATCTTGTATTAAAACCATTAATTTCTCTTTTGATAAATTCATCACGAATAAAAAGCCGAAGATCAGGACAATGTAAATAATAAAAAATTATTTCAGATTCATTTTTTTCACGCCGTGAAATTTCATTTGGTTGTTCGAATTTTTTTGATCTACCATGCCAACGAAATCCCTTAACTTGATTTCGCAAATCTTGTTCAAACTGTATCGCCAACCTTGCTTGTCCCTTACTCAATCGTTCGGAAACTTTTTGTAAGTAATGTGTTCTGGTTGATGATTGAGGTAATTTACTCAACAATTTTACCAATGAAGAAATAACACTCTGGAAATTTTCAGACTTAGTTAAATCTTTATCTTTAAAAATCTGATCAATCTCCCAATCAATCCAAAAGGATGAATTATCAATTAAGTTAAAATAATCTTCTCGAGTATGACTATTCAAAAATTCGTCAGGATCTTTAAAGTCATTAAGTTGAAGTATCTTGAGATTAATTTGATCATGGAGAGATAAGCTCTCGACTTCTTTTATTACTCTTTTTGTAGCTAATATTCCTGCATTATCAGAATCAAAATTCAAGATTATATTTTTATTATCTGTACATCTACATAGTTGGGAGATTTGATACTTATTTAATGCGGTACCCAGTGAAGCTACAGAATTAACAATGCCTTTTGAATGAAGAGAAATCACATCAAAGTATCCTTCAACAATAATAGCTTTATCTCTTTTTCTTATATTGCTTGATGCTTTTTCAAATGCAAATAACATTTTGCCTTTTTCAAATATCTCCGATTCGGGAGAATTAAGATATTTGGGTTCCTGTCCATCAAGAGATCTTCCCCCAAAAGCAACTACTCGTCCCTGCATATCATGTATTGGAACGATTAATCTATTTCTAAAACGGTCATATATCTTATCGGAATTATCTTTAGAAATTGCAAGACCTGAAGCCAATATTTGATTAATAGGAAATTTTTCTACCTTGGATAGATAATTAAATAAATCATTCCATGAATTTGGGGCAAAACCTAATTCAAAATCATCAATAATCTTATTACTCAAGCTTCTTTTGGATGTTAAATATCTCATAGCTTCAACACCTAGAGAATTATTTAATTGAGACTTAAACCAATTTTTAGTTACTCTTAATATTTTATAAAGCTCCTCTTTTCTAGATAATTGTTTTTTATAAGCTTCTACTTGGGGGCCCTCAAGATTTTCAACATTTATATTATTTTTCTTAGCAAGAGAAAGCACAACATCAGAAAAATTTGCGCGAGTAAATTCCATTAAAAATTTAATAGAGTTACCACCAGCACCACAGGAAAAACAATAATAGAATTGTTTACTTGGTGATACTGTCATGGATGGCTTAGTATCATCATGAAAAGGACAAATCCCAACAAATTCCTTGCCTTTCTTCTTAAGAACAATATGTTCAGAAATAACGTCAACAATATCTGCCTTTTCCTTAACCTCTTGAATAGTTCTTGGGTGAATAGAATACACCATTGAGATTTTTATCGGAAAATAAATAATGATTTATTTGTTATAGGTCAAAATCTAATAAGAATCTACTTAATTTCACAAAAAAACTATTTTTAAAATGATAAATATCACAGAATTAGAAAAAAAAATTAATTCTTTTAATAAGTTTAATTTAGTATTTGCCTCATTCTTTTTTAGTTTGATGACATTGTGCGTAAAAAATATTGATAGAAGGATACCTATTTATGAATTAGTCTTATTCAGATCATTGTTAAGTTTAATGATTACATTATTCATAATTAAAATAAAAAATATAAATCCTTGGGGCAAAAATAAACAATTACTTATCTTAAGAGGTGTTTTAGGAACTTTAGCTTTAATTTGTATTTTTTATGCGATAAGAAATATGCCTCTTAGTATATCTACCGTCATTCAGTACACATATCCTATTTTTATATCTATATTTGCTGGTATATTTATAAATGAAAAAATAACTCGGAATATAGTTTTTGCTTTAATTATTGGCTGGATTGGAATATTAGTAATATTAAATCCAAGTCAATTATCAAATATAAACGTTGAAATTGAAAACGTTTCGATTTCGATAGCATTTCTTGGAGCAATCTGCACTGCATTAGCTTACGTTACAGTTAAAAAACTTTCATTTACTGAAAATGTTTATGTAATTATTGAGTATTTCCCACTTGTTTCCTTTATAACTTTATCGCCAATTGTATTAATTAACTGGGTTACCCCTAACTGGAATGAATTAGTTTGGATAATTGGCATTGGTTTATTTACTCAATTAGGTCAGACTTTCCTAACTATAGGATTAAAAAATTTACCTGCCTCTGAAGCTTCAACAATTAACTATTTACAGGTTTTGTTCGGATCAATTTGGGGTATTTTGTTTTTTAGTGAAATAATAAACATAAATTTTTTTTTAGGCGCTCTACTCGTTTTATTAGGAACTATTATATCTTCAACCAAAATACGTAAAAGGATAT